>JAPPFQ010000046.1 GCA_028875135.1 Acidobacteriota bacterium | reverse complement strand
GGTCCAACCAGCCAGGACATCACCCGCAAGGTGCTCTCGGAATACACCGCCATCGCCCTCAAGGAGCATCCCGGGGCCCTGACCGATCTCAAGCGGAGATACGGAGGGGCGCAGGGAATCTTGCGGCCCGTATTGCGCGGTCAGGCGCTGGCGCCGGAGAGGGGGACCTACCTGCCCAATCCCAACGGAACCGCGGTAGGGCTGGTTTTCGACGACAGCCAACGCGTGATCGTGGCGCTTCCGGGACCTCCGCGAGAGCTTCGCCCCATGGTCCGGAACGAGCTGGTTCCCTATCTTTCGGAGCGTTTCGGGCTGCGCAAGGTGGGCCATTCCCTCACCATGCGGTTTGCGGGGATCGGCCAGTCCAGCATCGACCGGGTGATTCGAGACCATTTGAAGCTGCCGGATGAATTGGCGGTCTGGTCTTCCTTCAACTCCAACCGCGTCGATATCACCTTTTCCTTCCCGGGCAGCACGCCCCGGGAACTGGAGCGTCTGAGAGCTCTTCAAGGCGAGCTCCTCCAGCATATCGGTGAGTACATGTATTCAGACGCCGGTGCTTCGCTGGAGGATCGAATCTGGCAACTGCTGAAGCAGAGAGAGGTCTCCCTGGTGCTGGGCGAAATCGCCAGCGGAGGAGCGGTTTCCTCCAGTCTGCTGGCGGGGCAGGGAGAGTCCACCCGTTTCGCCGGGGCCTATGCGGCCGGGAGTCCTCAGGCCCTGAATCGGCTGTTGGACGGCGAAGACGAAGCTGGCTTGGCTCCGTCACCGGATCGTCTCGTCAGCATGCTGGCAAGACGAGCAGCGGAGAAAGAAGAGGGGGCCTGGGGACTGGTGGTGGGTCCTGTGGGTCTGGACGAGAGCGGGACGGCCTCGGTCTGGATATCGGCCGGCTCGGTCAGGACCGGCTTCTCCTCCCGCAGGATCAACGTCAGAAAGGGCCGCCGGCTCCGCCGGGATCGACTGGTGACCCATGCCCTGGACCTGCTCAGGCGGGAGTTGTCCAAACAATCAGGACTTGCGCCATGAAACGATCGTCGCTGAAGCTGGGAGTGGCCGGAATTATCTTGCTGGCCTCGGTTTTTGCCTACTACCACTTTGAGGTGGTGCCTCGGATCCGGGCCGGCCGGCTGGCTGGGAGTTATACAGACCCGGCCTCCCGTCCCGAGGTCAACGAATTTCGCTTCGAAACCCGGCGCGGAGTCGTGGGAATCGGCGACTATTCCGGCCGGGTGGTGGTGATTGACGTCTGGGCCAGTTGGTGTGCTCCCTGCGTGGAGGGCATCCCGCGCCTGGTGGCGTTGCAAGAGAGATTCAGGGACGCACCCTTCGACCTGGTGGGGCTGAGTGTGGACCGCGGCGGCTGGGAAGATCTCAATCCCTTTCTGGAGAGGTATCCCGAGATCAACTACGAGGTGGCCGTCCCGCATTCCCTTCCCCCTTTTCACCTCTATGCGCTGGTCGACCTGGATCCGTTGGGCGACGTGGCCGTCCTGCCCACCTATTTCGTTATCGATGGCCGGGGCAGGCTGGCCGGAAAGTTCGTGGGATCGGACACCTTCCCCGAAGTCTCTGCCCTGGTCGCCCGGTTGCTGGAGGAGATCTCCGATGTCTGATTACACCTCGGATCATGCCAGGTCCGGGATCGATGCGGAACTTCCCAAGCTGGAAGTGTGGCCCAATCAGTTTCGAGGCTACGAGATTACGATCCAGGTTCCGGAATACACGTCCATTTGCCCCAAGACCGGCCTTCCGGACTTCGGCACGATCACGCTGCGTTACGTGCCGGACCGGGTCTGCCTGGAGCTCAAGGCCTTCAAGGGATACATCCTCGGCTACCGCTCCCTGGGGATCTTTTACGAGAATGCCGTGAATCGCATCCTGCGGGATGTGGTTGAGGCCTGTCAGCCTGTCCGGGCACTGGTTCGAGGCGAATTCAACGTGCGCGGCGGCATGAAGAGCATCATCGAGGCCCGCCACCCCACGGAGGGATGAATCCTGGTCGGACGCCCAAGTTGAGATTGATTGGGATTTCGGCCCATGTTACTATTTTTCTGCCGTTTGCCCGTGGTGGCGGCTGCGGGAAATCGCCCTTCCTGGCTGTAGGCTAAAGTTTTGGTTGACAAGAGTCTTTTCCTGGCAGATATCTTTAGGCAGCATGTGCCCGGGGGCGAAAAACGAGGTTTCTGAATTGTTCTTCAAGGCATCATTTAATAAGAGGAGTTTGGCATGACCTACATCATTACCGAGCCCTGTATCGGAACCAAGGACACTGCCTGTGTGGATGTCTGCCCGGTCGATTGCATTCATCCCAAGTCCGACGAAGATGGATTCGAGGAGGCCGAGCAGCTCTATATCGATCCGGAAGAATGCATCGACTGCGGCGCCTGTGTTCCCGCCTGTCCGGTGGAGGCCATTTTCGCCGAAGAGGACCTTCCGGAACAGTGGAACGAATACCTCGAAATCAACGCCAACTGGTACCAGAAGTGAGCGGTTTCGCTCGACGACGGGATGGGGGTGGGTTTACCCCTCCAACGATTTGATTCTCATGCTCCCAACGCTGAAAGAAGGAGGAAATCGATCATGGCTTACGTGATTGCCGAGCCCTGTATCGGAACCAAGGATACGGCCTGCGTGGACGTCTGTCCCGTGGATTGCATTCACCCCAAGTCCGACGAGGATGAGTTCGAGGGTGCCGAGCAGCTATACATCGATCCGGACGAATGTATCGACTGCAACGCCTGCGTCCCTGCCTGTCCGGTGGAGGCTATCTTCGCTGAAGACGACCTTCCCGAAGAGTGGGCGCACTACCTGGAGATCAACGCCAACTGGTACCAGAAGTAAGTAACGCTATTAGGTCTCCAGGTCGGGGTGAAGGGGAGTGCTCAAGTATTTCAAGCCACTGTCGCAGACCAGGAAAGCGATGGCGGCCCCCTGCTCCTCCCCTTGAAGCAGTTGTATGGCGGCGGCCAGATTGGCCCCTGACGAAAAGCCGCCGAA
This sequence comes from Acidobacteriota bacterium, assembly GCA_028875135.1. Taxonomy (GTDB): domain Bacteria; phylum Acidobacteriota; class Terriglobia; order Versatilivoradales; family Versatilivoraceae; genus Versatilivorator. Next base: position 1,352 of record JAPPFQ010000046.1, on the reverse strand, counting down.
TATCCCCTCCTCCGCAGCCAGCAACCTGGCGGCTGCGATCGCATCGCCATCGGTAACCTGAAGGTAGCCGCTCACCAGGCTTCGATCCACCAGCGGGAGATCGGGAAGACTGTATCCGCCGCCCTGAAGCTGGTGGTTGGAACGCTCTACCGGCTTCCCGGCCAGCACGGCAGCTCCTGCAGGCTCCACGATGTAGGCGCGAACCTCGGGATTCTGCCCTCTCAGATAGCGGGTCACACCGCTGAAGCTTCCGCCCGAGCCTACGAAATCCAGAAACACGTCGACGCAGCCGCCCGACTGCTTCCAAAGTTCGGGCCCCGTGAAGCGTTCGTGGGCCAGGACGTTGGAGGTCAGCTCGAACTGGTTGGCTCGAAAAGCCTGCCGCTCCCCGACCAGTTGCTCGGTCCTCTGTTCCACCAGGGCCAGGTCGTCCCCGGAGACCTGGTTGGGGGGAGATCCCGGCGCCTGGTCCACCAGCACCACCTCCGCGCCCAATGCCCGCATCATTCGCGCTCTCTCGCGGGTGTTGCCACGCGACATGACCGCAACGAAGGGATGTCCCAGCGCCCGGCAGACGATGGCCAGGCCGGTGCCGGTATTCCCGCTGGTGAGCTCCACCACCGCCTGGCCCGGACGAAGCGAGCCGTCCCGCCGAGCCTCTCGAATCATCTCCAGCGCAATCCGATCCTTCTTGCTGAACCCCGGGTTGAAATACTCCAGCTTGGCCAGCAGGCGTCCCTGAAGTCCCAGGATGCCAACCGTGCGCCTGAGTTCGACCAGGGGCGTATTGCCGATGGTGTCGGTGATGGAGAGGCCGGGTAAACGATTTGCCATTCTGGGAGGGTGAACGGGTTCGGTTCAGACGTGGTCGATCCTGCAGAATCGGTCGGCGGTCTTCAGGTGCCTCTCTTCGATCTTCAAGCCGGCCTCCAGGGGTTTGACCATGGTGACCGATTGGGTTCGGGCTTGAAGGTCGAACAGGGACCGGATGGCGGGCTCGTCTGGCAGCCAGCCTTCAACCCCGGTCTTCCCCTTTTGTCCAGCCAGGTCGATGACCAGCATGAACAGCAAGCGGAGGGAGTCGGGCCGTTCCCGTCTGACCGCGAAGTCGCTGACCTGCCAGGCCCCGCCCATCCCGGTGACCCGCACGTACCCCTGTGTCTGCGACGCCGGGTCTTTCAGCCAGTAGAATTCGTCCCCGGGTTGCTTCTGCAAGGTGTATTCCCAGTAGTCGAGAGGGCGCGCCACGGCCAGAGGGTAGGCTCCGTGATAGGCGCGGTAGATTTCCCGGAGCTCGGGCAGGGCCCGGGAGGCCGAGAATCGCTGCAAGGCCCAGGAGCGCTCGTCGGTTC
>JAPPFQ010000418.1 GCA_028875135.1 Acidobacteriota bacterium | reverse complement strand
AGCTCGACCCGGGAAGTGCTTGAAATTGTCAGGCTCGCCCGACGGCACGGGATTCCCTTTCTGGCCAGAGGCGCCGGCACCAGCCTGAGCGGCGGAACCATTGCCGCCGAGGGCGGCATCGTCCTGGAGCTTTCCAGGATGAATCGGATTCTGCAGATCGACCTGGAGAATCGGCTGGCCCGGGTTCAGCCGGGAGTCGTCAATCAGCACGTCTCCCGGGCGGTAGAAGCCGACGAGTTCTACTACGCGCCGGATCCGTCCAGCCAGGTGGCGTCGACCATCGGAGGCAACGTCGCCGAAAACGCCGGCGGACCCCATACCCTCAAGTACGGCGTCACCACCAACCATGTGCTGGCGCTGGAAGCGGTGTTGCCGGACGGGGAAGTCTACCGCCTGGGAACCGCCGCCGGAGACCCGGTCGGTTTCGACTTGGTGGGAACTTTCGTCGGTTCCGAGGGAACCCTGGGAATCGCGACTGAAGCCACGGTTCGCCTGCTGCACTCGGCGCCGGCGGTAAAGACGCTCCTGGCCGTCTACGACTCGGTTTCGGAAGCAACCCAGACGGTTTCCGGCATCATCGCGCGGGGGATCGTACCCGCGGCCCTTGAAATGATCGACAGGAACACCATTCAGGCGATCGAAGCCGGCGTCTACGCCAGCGGTATTCCCCAGGACGCCGCGGCCGTGCTGCTCATCGAAGTGGACGGCCTGGAGGCCGGCATCGACCGGCAACTGGAGGAAATCCTGGAGGTCATTCGATCCCGCCAGGTCCGGGAGGTACGCGTCGCAGGCTCGGCCGGCGAGCGCAAGAAGCTGTGGGCGGCGCGAAAGAACGCCTTTGGCGCCTACGGGAGAATCAGTCCGAACTACTACACCATGGACGGCGTGATTCCGCGGAGCAAGCTTCCGGAAGTCCTGGGCCGCATCGAGAGCCTGGGCCGGGAATACGGTCTGCGGATGGCCAACGTGTTTCATGCCGGAGATGGAAACCTGCATCCCATCATCCTCTACGACATCGCCCAAAACGATGCCCGGGAAAAAGTCATGGCGCTGGCGGGCGCCATCTTGCGCTGTTGCCTCGATGTGGGAGGAACTTTGAGCGGGGAGCACGGAATCGGCCTGGAAAAGAGAGAATTCATGAGGCTGTTCTTCAGCGAGGCCGATCTGCAGGTGATGGAACGGCTCAAGCAAGTCTTCAATCCGGACAATCTGGCCAATCCGCAAAAGATATTTCCGATGCGACGCGGATGCGGGGAGATGTCGTCGCTCTCCGAAGACAGCCGCGATCGTCTCAGCCGGTTCGAAGAAGACCCGGAGTTCGTGCGGTTCTGACCGGGCCGCTCCTGACGGCCCGCCCGCCGCGCACAGAACGGATGTCAACCATGGTTGGACCGGGTTCAGGATCTCGAGGTCGTTCCGTGGCGAAGGATTCCCCCACGCCGGAGACCCATTCACGCCTCTCCTGCGCCCTGCCTGCCTCCCGACTGGATGCATTCACCGTGCAGGGGAAGCGGCCCCACCGGGCCGCCGCTCCGCGAACACCCGAGGAAATCGCCGAACTGCTGCGAACGGCTCAGCTCGAGCAATGGGCCGTTGTGCCCTATGGTTCCGGGAGCCGCCAGGACCTCGGGAATCCTCCCGATCGCTTCGACCTGGCTCTCGCAACCACCCGCCTGGACCGAATCCCGGAATACGAGCCCCAGGACCTGGTGGTGAGGGTGGAAAGCGGGTGCCGCCTGGGACAGCTGCAGGAACTGCTGGCGGCCGATCGCTTGTGCCTGCCCGTGGACCCGCCCGCCTACCCGCGGCACGACTCTGTGGTGTATGGTGGCCACCAACGCCAGCGGACCGGGTCGATTCGGCCATGGGACCCTGCGCGACTATCTGCTCGGAGTCGGTGTGGTCCAGGCGGACGGGTCCCAAACACGCTTTGGCTCGAGAGTGGTCAAGAACGTCACGGGCTATGACATGTGCAAACTCTATACGGGCTCGTTCGGCACCCTGGGCGTCTTTTCCGACTTCTACTTCAAGCTCAAGCCCCTTCCGCCCACGGAGAAGACGGTCCTGGGTCTCTTCAGGAAACTCCCCCCGGTGAGAGGTGCCTTGAGCCGGCTGCTGCGTTCCCCGTTGACTCCCATTGCCGTTGAATTTCTCGACGGCGGCGCCACCGGTCGGCTTGACCGGAAGCTGGATTGGAACGGAGAGATCGCAGGCTATGCCCTGGCGATCAAGTTCGGCGATCTGGATGCGGCGGTCGCCTGGCAGGTCAGGGAACTGAAAGAGATCTGGGGGTCCTGCCTGGACGGGGACGTGCCGGTCAGCGACTCCCGGGAGCAGGCCCGGCTCTGGGACTGCTTGCGGGAGGACCGCTTCTGCCTGGCGGAACCACCGCTGGAAAACGTCACGCTCAAGGTAAACATCCTCCCCAATCAACTGGTCCAGTGGATCGAGCAGATTGAGAGCCACTTGTCCGAGACCGAGATCCCCTTCTTCTTGAGAGCCCACGCGGGAAGCGGGGTAGTCCGCATATACTGTCATCTCGATCCTTCAAGCTCTCGGGCGGGGAGGCTGGCAGGTCTGATCGAGAAGTGGCGGAGCTTGTTGAAGGCGGTACGCGGCAGCGTGGTGATTGAAAGGGGTCCCGCCAAGCTGAAGAACCGGGTCGATGCCTGGGGTTATCGATACAAGGACGTAACATTGATGAGGCAGATCAAGAACCGGCTCGACCCCCGGGAGATCCTGAACCCGGGACGATTCGTCGTCTAGTGTGCTGTTACAGGACACCAGGTCCGGCCGTCCCGAGGCCGGGTGCAGCGGCCGCCGTTCTCCGGGCGGGTACCGTTCCTGGTCGTGACGCCCTCGACATCCGAGGAACCAGTGGAATCACCGGCTCATCCACATCAGGCAGGCAGCGCCGTCCCGGCGGACTTGACGCCTCAATGCGTCCACTGCGGGCTCTGCCTGCAAGCCTGTCCGACCTACATCGAGTTGGGGAAAGAGGCGGATTCGCCCCGAGGCCGCATCTACCTCATGCAAGCCCGGGAGCGCGGGAGGTTGCCGGTCGCCGGAAGTTTCGCTCAGCACATCTCCGCCTGCCTGGATTGCCGCGCCTGCGAGTCGGCTTGCCCTTCAGGCGTGCCCTATGGCGAATTGGTGGAGCAGGCCCGTGAGATCGTCGAGCAACAACTGAAACGCCCCCTCCTGGTGGAAGCCCTCCGGCGCTACGTCTTCTGCTGGGTTTTCCCCTCTCCCCGGCTCCTGCGGTTCCATTTTCATCTGCTGCGCCTCTACCAGCGCCTGGGCTTGCAGGCACTGGTTCGGAGGCTGGCTTCCCTGAAGCTGATTCCGTCGCGGTTGGCCGACTTGGAACGGCTGCTTCCCGACCTTGGAGAACGCGCCGCGCCGGTTGAACTCGGAACTGTTTTCAGGAGCACCGGATCCACCCGTGTGCGAGTGGGATTGGTCACCGGGTGCGTCATGAACGAAATCTTTGCCGGCATCCACCGCGCCACCATTCGAGTCCTGCAACGAAACGGTTGCGAGATCGTCGTCCCGCCCTCCCAGGTCTGCTGCGCCGCTCTCCACGCCCACGCCGGCATCACGGCGACTGCAAAAGAGATGGCAAAGAAAAACATTCAGGCCTTCGAGCAGGCCGATGTCGCGGCGGTCATCGTCAATGCGGCCGGCTGCGGCGCCAAGCTCAAGGAGTACGGGGCTCTTCTCGCCCACGATCCCGAGTTCTCATCCCGAGCCCGGTCCTTCAGCCAGAGGGTCATGGATATCTCGGAATTTCTGGACGGGCTGCCGGCGCTGGCTCCGCCGGGGCGGCTGGAACTGAAGATCGCCTACGACGACCCCTGCCACCTGCTGCATGCCCAAAGAATTGCCCGGGCTCCACGCCGCCTGCTGCAGCAGATTCCGGGGCTGCAGTTGCTGGAGTTGCGGTATCCGGACCAATGTTGCGGGAGCGCGGGAATTTACAACATCACACACCCCGAATTGTCGATGAGAATCCTGGAGCGCAAGATCGAGGATATCAAGCAGTGCGGGCCGGCGGGGGTGGCCACCGGAAACCCCGGGTGTCTCCTTCAAATCGCCAACGGCCTGCGGATGGCCCACCTGCATCACATCCGAGTGATGCACCCCGTGGAGATCCTGGATCGCGCCTACGGATCAGAGGCTGCGGAAAACGGGCGCAATCCGGGCTGAACCACCGAGATCTGCTGTGATAAGGTTTGTCGAAAAGGCGCCGTCCTCATGGAAGAAACGAACGGTAACCGCGGGTCGGCGAACGGAACCCGGGCTCCACGATGAGTGAGCTTGAACCGATTCCAACCGGTGTGGCCGGAGAGCAGGAC
>JAPPFQ010000267.1 GCA_028875135.1 Acidobacteriota bacterium | reverse complement strand
GTTTTGTCCTGTCCGGGTTTGCCGCTCTGCTTTATCAAACAGCCTGGTTGCGGCAATTCTCTCTGGTATTCGGAACTTCGGAATTGGCTGTCGCGGCTGTGCTCGCAGCCTATATGGGCGGACTGTCCTTGGGTGCTGCGGTTGCGGCCCGTTACGTCCACCGCATTACCCGTCCGGTCTTGTTCTACGGCCTGCTTGAAGCGGGTATCGCTCTATCCGCATTGGCGGTGCCGCTGCTGCTCCAACTCGCCCGAATGGTCTATGTGGCACTGCTTGGAGGTCAGCCCGAGCCGGTGGACGCCAGTGGACTTGGGCAGTCGTTTTTCTACCTCATCGTCGCTTTCATTGTGCTCGCGATTCCAACCACCTTCATGGGCGCCACCTTGCCATTGCTGACCAAATACGTGGTCAAGTCCGAAGCGCAGATCGGAACCCGGGTGGGGCTTCTGTACGCGGCCAATACCATCGGCGCCATCGGCGGCACCCTGGTTGCCGGATTTTTCTTGCTGCCGCTTCTGGGATTGAACGGCACTGTCTGGGTAGGAGTAGTCATCAACCTGGTTGTTTTTGTACTGGCGGCCTCGATTGCGATCCAGATAGGAAAAACGACTTCAACCACGGAGGCAGACAGGCAGACCTCGAGTCCTGCCATTGGGGGAGTTCAATCTGAACCAACAGGTGTACTCCGCAGTGGTTTCTGGATTCTTCCCGTCATGCTGCTTTCGGGCGCCAACGCCTTCGTCTACGAAGTGCTGTGGACCCGGCTTCTGGGACACATACTGGGGGGCAGCATCACCGCCTTTGCCACCATGTTGGCGGGTTTCCTGAGCGGCATCGCCATAGGCAGCGCCATTGCCTCGCGCTTCGCCAGGACCCGGGATCAGGCAACCGGCTATTTCGTGATCGCTCAGTTGGGTATTGCGGCGACCTCCAGCCTGATTTACCAGTTGCTGCCGTTGGCCATTCCGGAAACGGCGGGTCTTGGCGGAAACGTCGCCTTTGCCATCCTTGTCCTGTTGCCGGCAACTGTCTTTATCGGGGCCACCTTCCCCCTGGCGGTGCGAATGCTTGCAGCTTCCAGATCGGATGCGGCGCCCGCCTCGGCCAGGGTGTACTCCTGGAACACGGTGGGGGCGATTGCGGGCGCCACGCTTGCGGCCTTTTTCATCATTCCCTTGCTCAAGTACGAAGGAACGATAAAACTGGCCGTGCTGCTGAATGCCTCTCTCGGTTTGGCCGCGGCTTTACTCGCAACCCGTCGTGTCAGAAGCGCGATCGTAATCCCCCTGATTTTTCTCCTCGGTTTTCTGGGTTTCTATCACCCCAGAATGCCCGAAGAAATTCTCCGGTCCAGCCCCGTCTTCCCCATGCCGGGTGGCGAAATCGTCTTCTATGAAGTGGGACGATCGGCCACGGTGGTCGTAATTGAAGAGGGGGGGTCCTTCTACCTGCGCACCAACGGTCTGCCTGAGGCGGCTCCCAGTGAGCTTGGCTCGCCGCCGGAGCGAAGAACCCAGCGGAACTTGTCCCTGTTCCCGGTCCTGGCGAGGCCCCGGGCCGAATCCATGCTGGTCGTGGGTTTTGGTGGCGGCGTTGCCCTGGAATCCGTGCCCAGGTCCGTCTCCAGCGTGGATGTGATCGAGCTTGAACCCCAGGTGCTTGGGGCAAACCGGTTCTATGGGGACAGGCGAGAGAACAATCCGCTGGACGATCCTCGTATCAATATTGTGGTCAACGACGCGAGAAGCGCCCTGTCGCTGACGGAAAAAAAATACGACGCCATCGTCTCGCAGCCCTCCCATCCGTGGACGGCCGGAGCTTCCCACCTCTATACACGCGAATTCATGCAGCTCGCCAGGGAGCACCTGACGGAAGACGGTGTGTTTCTGCAGTGGATGAACGCCACTTTTGTCGATGACTTTCTATTGAAAGCCCTCTCGGCGAGCATGCTGGATGTTTTTCCCCACGTTCGAATGTACCAGGTCGATCCCGGAACCATCTTCTTCATGGGTTCGGAGCAGCCGCTGGATCCGGAGCGGCAGATGGCGCGTACGGGGCTTCCCCTGAGCGATGATGTCCTGACCTATCTCGAGGAGGGGATTGGGGCCCCGGAGGATCTCCTGGTCGCCCTGACAATGGATCAGGAAAATCTCGAGAATTTTTCTGCCGGCGCCCCCCTGATAACCGACAATCGCAATTACATGGCGACGGTTTCCTCAAGAGTTCTGGATGATGGCACGGCCCTGAACCAGTTCAGCCTTTATGATCTTGTAAATGGATACGATCCACTGACGGCAATGGATAATTGGATTGGTGAAGCCTTTCCGGCGCCCGTCGACTATTCCTATATCAGCAGGCGTTTCGATGCCATGGGCTGGCACGCACGAGCGTTGGCCCTGGCTGAACGGCTCTATCGGGAAGGGAATATTCAGGCGCTGGTCGTCAATGCCGTGGGACTGCAGAGCCAGGGGAACAGACAGGAATCTCAGGCACTGCTGAGGCGAGCTCTCGATGCTGCGCCGGGTAGCCAGCAAGCCAGATATGCACTCTTGCAGCCATGGTTCGGGGATATATTCAGCGGAGCTGGGGTTCCAGCCTACGTGCAGGAGGAACTCGCCAGGCTTGAGGGCTCGGCAGCGGATGTATTTGCGGGGCTTCAGGCGCTGGAGGCTCGGGACATGGCAACCCTGCTCGATCTGGACGCGGAGTTGGCCGCGGTGCTCCCCACCGATTTGTGGTATGCGACCAGCGTCATGTTGCGCGCGGAATGGCGAATTCAACTCACCACCCCCGGATACCAGCCGAGAATGTTCAATGAGGCAACGGCCCTGATCGATAGCGCCATCGCGATGTTTCTCGATGTTCAGCTCTACATGATGCGCATCAGGTCAACCTACCTGGCCGGCGATATCGATGCCGCTCTGGCTACGGCAAAGAGCGTGTTGCGGCTGATTGACGTTCAGATCGACCGACTGGAAGAGCAACCCGGGTCGTCCGGTTCCCAGACTGCTTCGCTCAGGGCCTTGCGGCTGGATGAGATAGAGAACTTCATGAGCGAGCTGGCAGTCAGGCACAGCGATCAGGCGCCGGAACTGGAACAGATTCAGGACACCATCGACTCACACAGGGAAAGAATCCTCGGTCTCTAGACATCATGGATTGACCTGCCCTGACCTCAAGCATCGTGGGTTATGTTCGGGGTTAGGACCTTGAACACAGAGCCACATTGAGGAGGGCAGGCCATGAATGAGTATAGCGTTTACGTTGGGTTGGACGTTTGTTGTTTCGCAGTTTATTCCGTCTGAACGAGGCTGTTTCTTCCCGCATTGACTCGTAGCCGATTTTCCTGAGAATCCGGAATATTCCGGGCAGGCCGAGTCGTGAGTGGGTTGCCGAGGGGTTCGGCGGCGGTCGGATCACCTCCGACGCCGGCGGTTTTCCTACCGGCCGATGGCGTTGGGCGAGCCCCGGTAGTCCTCGGGGAACAACAGGTAGTACGAGCCGAGATAGAACTCGTTCTTGATGTGGTAGTGATATTCCTCCGCGCCGCTGGAATGCCGGGTCGCGCTGACGTGGCCGCCGGAATCGTCCAGATCGTCCGGGTACGCGCCGGGCGTCGAGTAGCACTTGCGGCCGTAAATGAAGAACCCGTCGGCCATGACGCCGATGAGTTCCTCGTCGTCGTTGCTGATCGCTCTTGGCTCGAGGTGATAGTGGTAGGTCGAGGGCCCCGTGTGCGCCCCGTTGCGGTCAAACCCGGAAATCACGCCGATGTTCAGAGGCCTGTTCGCGCCTTCCTCGTCGTTGAATATCGGCGCGCCGCTGACGGAGAGGCCAACCGGTCCGAGCGAGGTCGCCGATGGCGCGGCCGCGAGCCTCGGGCTGCTGGGGACCCTGAGGGAGAACAGGTTGTTGTAGTCCTCGATGTAGCCCGGCGACATCCGCGCTACGTCGGTGACCTCGGGGTCCGGCGCGACGTACAGGCCGCTGGCGTTGTTCGGGTTCCAGTACGCGGACGTGTGGTTCGGCCGGCCGGTCGCCTCGATCACCACTTCGTAACCGTTCAGGTTCACGGTCACATTGCCGTTGAACCAACCGTACGCGCCGTGCAGGACGCCGGGCGTTCCGGCGTCTCCCTGAACGGTGTTGTTGTCGGTATTTCCGGCGTCGCCTGCGGCCCCGCCGTCGACAACCGGGTTGCCGCCACCGCCGCTGCCGCCGCATGCGCCGAGCGCGGCCAGGATCGCCGCCAAGGCCGCGGCCGGGGCGCACCGCTTGATGCCCGCAGCCATCGAGCCGGCATTCGCCGGTCCCGGAGCGGCGCGCGATTCTTGCCACGGCGTGCTGGACATGATTCCTC
>JAPPFQ010000020.1 GCA_028875135.1 Acidobacteriota bacterium | reverse complement strand
CTCCGGGCACTGCTGGGCCACCTGGCGGCGCTGAGGGGCACCCAGGCGGCGCCCATTGTTCGCGTCGCCTGGAACGATCCCGTCCTGATCAAGCCGATCCTGGACCTGGCTCCGGCCGGCATCGTGGTGCCCATGGTCTGCACTGGAGAAGAGGCCGCCAAGGCCGTTGCCGCCTGTCGCTATCCGCCCCAGGGCGTTCGTGGATTCGGCCCGATCCGCAACATGTACGGCATCGAGAGCATGGAAGAATATCTGGCCATTGCCAGGGAGCAAATCATGGTCTTTGTCCAGATCGAGCACATCCAGGCCGTCCACAATCTGGACGAGATCCTGGCGACCCCCGGCCTGGACGGCATAGTGATCGGGCGTAACGACCTGACGGGTTCCATGGGCAAGCTGGGTCAGCACAGCGACCCGGAAGTGCTCCGAACCATCGACAGCGTCTTCGCCAGGGTTCGTGAGACCGAGCTCTTTCTGGGCGCTTCGATCGGCTGCAACCTGGAAACGGTCAGGGACTGGTATGGGAAGGGAGTCCAATGGTTTGCTCTTGGTGACGACGTGGTCCACTTTTTCGAGGGCGCCAAGGCCGTGGCCGACGAGGTCCACGCGCTGGGAGAAAACGGCTAGCCCGCCCTTCTAACCGGAGCCGGGGTGAATCATGAAAAGGGGCTTGTTTTCAGCATCTTCCCGACCACTTCTTGGGAATTTCCTTTCGAAAGCTGTGCCCATCACACCCCCCTGCGGGAAGCGTCAGCAAGCCTCCGATGAGACGTTTCTCAAGGTACGGTCCAGCAGCCCCGGGAGTTTCGCAGTGCGATTACTCCTTGTCTCCGCCTTCTTCCTAACCTGGATTACCGTCGGCGGCGCCGAGGAGCCGGAAAACACCAATCCCCACACCACTCCGGAAGACGTTGCTGCCGGAGGCCGCATCTATCGCTCCCATTGCGTCGAATGCCACGGTCGCGACGGTACGGGTGGCCGAGGCCCGGACATTACCAGGGGAGACCTGCGCTACGGGAACAGCGACGCGGCATTGGCCGACACCATTTCGACCGGGATCCCGGGCACCTCAATGCCGCTGTTCTTCTTCAACGGCAAGCAGCTCTGGCAGATTGTGGCGTTCGTCCAATCGCTGCAGCGAAACGAACCCAAACCCCCTGGGGACCCGGCCGCGGGCGCCGCTCTTTTCCGGGGTAAGGGCGGCTGCCTCACCTGCCACATGGTCGATGGCCAGGGTGGACGCCAGGGCCCGGACCTGACCACCGTCGGCGCCAGGCGCTCGCTTCGCCACCTGCGGAGCGCCATCCTGGAGCCCAACCAATGGGTTCATCCCCGCGATTGGAAGATTCAGGCCAATACGAAAGGCGGTGTGAAGGTGGAAGGGATTCGACTCAACGAAGACACCCACTCTCTGCAACTGCTGGACTCCAACGACAAGCTCATTTCCGTGGTCAAGAGTGACCTGGAAAACTATCGAATCATCAAGCTGTCATCGATGCCGCCCTACGCCGGACAATTGAGTCAAAGCGAAGTGGATGACCTCGTCGCTTACCTGTACACGCTTCGTGGAAAGGGGGTCTCACCGTGAAGATCCTGTGGACTGTCGTGCTCGCCATCCTGTGGAGCGTCAACCTCCTGGGGCAGGTCAGCTACCAGCGGATTCTGAACGCCGACGACGAGCCCGGCAACTGGTTGACCTATTCCAGAACCTACAACAGCCAGCGGTACAGCCACCTGGATCAGATCCGGAGGGACAACGTAAAGAACCTGGAGCTGAAGTGGGTTTTCCAGGCCAAGTCCCTCGAGAACTTCGAGGCGACCCCTCTGGTGGTGGACGGGACCATGTATCTGACCCGCCCCCCCAATGTGGTGGTCGCCCTGGATGCCAGGACCGGGCGCGTCTTCTGGACCTACCACCACAAGGTTCCCAAGGAAGTGAGCGTGTGCTGCGGCCTGGTCAATCGAGGGTTGGCCATCCTGGGCGACCTTCTTTTTCTGGGTACGCTGGATGCCCGCCTGCAGGCGATCGACGCCAAGACCGGCTCCCTGGTTTGGGACGTGAAGCTGGCGGACTTCCGGGACGGCTATGCGGTCACCATGGCCCCGCTCGCGGTCAAGGACAAGGTGATTGTGGGCATGGCCGGGGGCGAGTATGGCATTCGCGGTTTCCTGGAAGCCTACGAAGCCAAGACCGGCAAGAAGGCCTGGCGCTTTCACACCATTCCGGGGCCCGGCGAACCGGGTAACGAGACCTGGGAGGGGGATTCCTGGAAAACCGGCGGGGGCTCGGCCTGGTTGACGGGCTCCTTCGATCCGGAGTTGAACCTGCTCTACTGGGGAATCGGGAACCCCGGCCCCGATTGGAACGGTGACGTGCGCAAGGGCGACAATCTCTATTCCGACTCGGTGGTGGCCCTGAATCCCGACAACGGCCGGCTTCAATGGCATTTCCAGTTCACTCCCCACGACCTCTGGGACTACGATGCCGTGCAGATTCCCGTTCTGGTCGACATGGAATTCGGCGGCCGGAAGCGCAAGCTGATGCTTTGGGGGAACCGAAACGGTTTCTACTACGTTCTGGACCGAACGGATGGGCGCTTCCTGCTGGGAAAGGCCTTCGCCCACCAGACCTGGGCCGAAGGCCTGGATGAAAACGGCCGGCCCATCAAGAGGGCCGGGGCCGAACCCAGTGTGGAGGGCACCTTGACCTACCCCAGCGTGCAGGGTGCAACCAACTGGTACTCTCCCTCCTACAGCCCCAGATCGGGGCTCTTCTACCTGTCAGCCTGGGAATATGCCAGTGTCTACTATAAGGGCGATCCCACCTACGTTCGCGGGGAACGCTACATCGGAAGCTTCCCCAGGGGCGTTTACCCGGACGTCATGGTGGACACCGACCCGGGTTACGGCGCCGTGCGGGCCCTGGACCCCAAGACCGGCGAACGCAAGTGGGAATACAAGATGACCAGCGTGACCGAGGGTGGAGTTCTGACCACCGCCGGCGACGTCTTGCTCTCGGGTAACATGGAGGGGCATGTCTTCGCCCTGGACGTCTTCGACGGCAGCCTCCTGTGGAGCCGAAACCTGGGCGGGCGGGTCATCAGTTCACCCATCACCTACCTGGTCGACGACAAACAGCACTTCTCGATCATTGCCGGGAATTCCCTCTACACCTTTGTCTTGAAGGATTGAAGGCTCTTCCCCTGAACAGACGCTCCCGACCGCGCCAATGATTCCTGTTCTGCACACCTCCCGAGGAACTTCATGCTGAATGGTATCTTCGTCGTCATCGTCCTGTTTTCCATCCTGATGGCAGCCTTCACGGGGCGCATGGAGATGTTGAGCAAGGCCGTGCTGGAGTCGGCCCGCTCGGCCGTCACCCTCGCCCTGGGTCTCATCGGAGTCATGGCCTTTTTCCTGGGCCTCATGCGAGTGGCCTCTGACGGGGGCCTCTTGCGAATCATGGCCCGCGCCGTGCATCCGGTGATGCGATTCCTCTTCCCGGCCATCCCCAGAGATCATCCCGCCATGAGCGCCATGATCCTGAACATCACCTCCAACCTGTTGGGGCTGGGAAACGCCGCGACCCCGTTCGGACTCAAGGCCATGATGGAGCTGGACCGACTCAACAACGACAAGGGAACTGCAACCAACGCCATGGTGCTCTTCCTGGCCCTCAACACCTCCGGCCTGGCGCTGTTGCCCCTGGGCGTCATCAGCTTGCGAGCGGCGGCCGGCTCCCAGGATGCTGCAGGAATCCTGGCGACTACCTGGTTTGCCAGTGGATGCGCCACCGTCGCCGCGATTGTGGCGGCAACTCTGCTGTCCCGAACGCCACGCTATCGCCTGGCAGAAGCAACACCCAGCCAGACTGACCAGGACCGGCCGGTTGAAGCCACCTCCTCCGATCAGACCCAGGCAGAGGATGCGTCCATGACGCCCCAGTCCCAGCCGGAACTGGTTCGACCCCGCTGGGGCAAACCGATAGTGCTCGCCTTTTACCTGGCTCTGTTAGCTGCTCTGGCGATGCATATCGTGCAACAGGTCAATACCACGCCGGCGATGGACCTGGTGCGCAGCATCATGTCTTTTTGGATGTTGCCGGCTCTGATCGCGGGACTGGTGCTGTTCGGATGGACTCGCGGAGTGAAGGTCTACGAATCGCTGGTGGAAGGAGCCAAGGAGGGATTTCAGGTTGCCGTGAAAATCATTCCCTACCTGGTTGCCATTTTGGTGGCCATCGGAATTTTCCGGGCATCGGGGGGTCTGGAGCTGTTGGCCCGGGGTATCGGTCCCGTCACCAACCTGATCGGCATGCCCGCCGAAGCACTACCGGTGGCGCTGGTCCGGCCACTCTCCGGAAG
>JAPPFQ010000114.1 GCA_028875135.1 Acidobacteriota bacterium | reverse complement strand
CCCGATGGTAGAGCTGGGTCCTCAGGAGCTCGGCCCTGGAGAGATCGATTCCGCTCAGCTTCCTGGCAGCCTCGATTTCCTCCTTCAGGGTGTCTTTGAGTCGGGATTGCTGGCCGGAGTTGAGGGCCGAAAGCGTCAGCTCGAAGCGCCAGCCCGCCAGGCCCGGAACACGGCCTCGGCGTCCTTGAAGTCGGGCGTGCCATCTTCGACCCGGCATCCCAGGGATTCGAAGACCTGCCGCTGTCCTTCGAGGACCCGGGAAACGCGCGGATCGACCGGCAACCCGCCCAGGGTGGGGCTCCAGGCAATGCGGCACTCCCGGAAATCGCGCTGGAGGGGTGCGGCGAAACGGCTTCCCGGTTCGGCGATGGAGATGGGCGAGCGCCGGTCGGGTCCCGCGATGGCGCTGAGCATCAGGGCGGTGTCCCTGACGGTTCGGGCCATGGGGCCTTGAACGCCGATGGTGTACCAGCCTGCCTGGCTGGGCCAGATCGGAACCCGTCCCGGCGACGGACGCAGTCCCACCACGTTGCAGAAGTTGGCCGGGTTGCGGAGCGATCCGCCGGTGTCGCTCCCGTCGGCCAGGGGTTGCATGCCGCAGGCCAGGGCCACCGCGGCGCCTCCGCTGCTGCCGCCGCAGGTCTTCGAGGTGTCATAGGGGTTGCGGGTCTCCCCGAAGACCGGGTTGAAGGTCTGGGATCCGGCGCCGAATTCGGGGGTGTTGGTCTTGCCGATGGTGACGGCCCCGGCCTGCTTGAGGCGTTCCACGATGAGCGCGTCCCGGGTGGGCACGAAATCCTTGCAGGCCAGGGTGCCGAAGGTGGTGCGGATCCCCCGGGTCCACACCAGGTCCTTGTGGGCGATGGGAAGGCCGTGGAGGGGGCCGACTTCATTGCCGGCCGCCAGAGCCCGGTCGGCGGCGCGGGCCTGATCCCTGGCCCGGTCCGCCACCAGAGTCACGATGGCGTTGACCTTGGGATTGAGACGGTCGATCTGGTCGAGGTGGGCTTCCAGCACCTCGCCGGCGGATAGTTCCCGGGCCCGGACAAGCCGGCTCAGCTCGGTCGCGGTCAGGAAACAGATCTCTCTATCGGGCATCGACAAGCTCCGCTGGCGCCTGCCGGCGCCGGATTGCGAGTGGGAATCGAGGCCAGTCCCGGAACGCCCGGGCTTCTGGGCTCCTCAAGGCATCGGGCCCGCGCGGCGAAGGACCTCCCGGTAGTCGGCCCCGTCGCTCGAGGCCTGGTGGGCTCGCTGCTCCCACTCCTTGATGGCTTCGGCCCTGGCGATCACCGCTTCCGACTCGCCGGGCCGAATGACGATGACGCCGTCGTTGTCGGCGGCGATGATGTCCCCCGGGTGAATGGTGCGCCCTCCGACCCGAACCGGCCGGCCGGCAGCAGCCACCCTGGACTTGCCCACGATGTAGCCCGGCGCCACGGTTCGCGACCAGGCCGGAAATTCCATGCGGGCCAGGTCGGGCGTGTCCCGAACCGCTCCCTCGATCAAGGCCCCGGCGAAGCCGTGTCTTCTCGCCAGGGTGGCGGCCCCTTCTCCGAAGATGCCGTGGCCGTGCAGCTCCCGGGGGATCTGAATGACGATGATGGAACCCGGCCGGCTCTGGGCCTGGTAGGCATCCAGCAACGGGGTCAGGTCGGCCGCGGCCTCGTCTTCGACCGTCTCCAGCTCCGCGGTGACGGCCGTCCCGACCATGGCGGTGAAGGGGACCACCGGCCGGATGCCGGGGTCGAGGTGGCTCTCGGGAAGCCTCAGCCGGACTCGGGCGTCCGCCAGAAGGGCCGTTGAAAGGTTTGCCAGGCGCTGGCTCAGTTCCGGGCTAAGCATGGTGTCTCCTCGTGTGTCGGATTGCGATGGGGTCCGGTTTGGAACGCTTCCGGCGGGGCGCTCCTCAGGTCTCCGCGTGGCGGCGGACGATGGCCTCGATCCGGGGCCGGTCCTCGGCCGCCACCTGGCCCATGGGCGGCCGGGTGGGCCCTCCGGCTCTCCCCACGGTCTCGAGGGCCACCTTGATGCCGGCGGCGCTGTAGCCGGGCCGCAGGCTGCGAACGGCGGCCAGGGGAGAGATCCGCTGCTCCAGGATCCGCTTCATCTCGACCAGGTTTCCCGCCGTTCCGCTTTTCCAAAACTTGCGACACGCCTCGGGCGCCAGGCAGGCCACCGCGGCCGTGTAGGCCCGGGCTCCGGCGGGGAGCGCCTTGACGGCGTGGCCTTCTCCCCGGGCGATCCACAGGAAGCGGTCGGGGATCAGCCCTCGCAGCGAATGGCCGACCTCGACGCCGCCGCTGGAGTCCTGAAATCCGATCACGTTGGGCAGCCCGGCAAGCTCGCCGATGACCTGCGGCCAGTAGTCCTCGACCGCCACCGCGTAACCGTGCCACATGTTGACAAAGACTCCCATGCGGACGGCCGTGGCCACCCGGTGCATGTACTCGTAGACCCCCCGGGCGGTCGGGCTGCCGTACGGGGGGGCGAACAGCATGAGAGCGTCCACGCCGGCCCGCTCGGCGTTACGCGCCATCTCGAGGGTCAGTTGATAGCCGCCCGCCACTCCCTGGATGACCGGCATCTTTCCCCGGGCCCCCTCCACCGCCGCCCGCCCGGCCGCCCGGTGCTCCTCCAGGTCCAGCGAGAAGAGCTCTCCCAGGTTGCAGGTCACCACGATGGTCATGTCCCGGGGATGCCGCTCGGCGTGGTGGGCGACGTTGCCGCGGAGGCCCTCGACGTCCAACTCTCCATCGGGCAGAAATGGGGTGGTCAGGAAGTTGTGCACCCCCCGGCAGGCCCGGGTGAGTTCCTCCATGGATCGTCCGGGCCCCGGGTTCAGGGAACACCCTGCCGAGGTGGCCAGACTGCCCCCTGCCACCAGGCCCACCGTTTTCAGGAACCGGCGTCGCTCGTTTTCCGTCATGATCGCGTCAACTCCGAGTACCGGGCTGCTATCTCGGCGATTCCCGTCGTTGGGCCGACCTGAAGCTTGGGCGGCCGCACGCTGCCTCCAGCCCGTCCCATCGACTCCAGGGCCGCCTTGATGGCGGCAACCCCGAAGCCCGGCGAGCGGTCGGGAAGCGGTAACTGGCGGCGGATGGCGGCCAGGGGAGCAATGCGCTCCCTGAAGAGGGTCTCCATGCCCTTGGCGTCTTTCTTGGCGCCCAGCCTCCAGAACTCATGGCAGGCCCTGGGAGCCAGTGAGGCGAAGGAGGTGGCGTAGGCGGCGGCCCCGGCCGGCAGGGCCTGAAGCGCATGCTCCTCTCCGCGGGCTGTCCAGACCAGCCGCTTGCGAGTCCGGACGCCCAGGGATCGGCCCAGGTCGATGCCGCGGCTGCCGTCCTTGAACCCCATGACGTTGGGCAGGTCGGCCAGGGCCTCCAGCAAGCTCGACCAGTCGTCCCTCTGAGTCCTTGGGTAGATCAGGACTCCGATGCCGACGGATTGCGCAATCTCGGTGAAGTAGCGCCGCTGGCCTTCCAGGGTCTGAGGCCCTCCGGCAGGCGGAAAGATCAGAATGGCGTCGGCGCCGGCCGCCTCGGCGTTGCGGGCCATGCGCAGGGCGAACCGGAAGCCGCCGCGCACGCCGGCCACCACCGGAAGCCTGCCCCCGGCGCCGTCGACCGCCGCGCTCACCACCTCCCGGTGTTCCTCGAAGCCAAGCGAAAACAGCTCGCCCAAGCCGGCCGCCACCACCAGGCTCAGGGGTTGGCCCCCGGCCTCGGCGTAAAAGGCGGCGTTTTGACGCATCCCCTCGGGGTCGATCTCGAGATTGCCGTGAAAGGGCGTGGGCAGGTAGCTGTGAACGCCCCGCAGGGCCCGGCGCAGGTCGTTCAGGGAACGCCGGGAGCGAGAACCGGGAACGGCTACCCGCCTCTGTGCGGTCGCCAACTGAGACAGGATCCGCCTGCGGGAGGTCTGGGCCACGGGAGTGCTCGCGGGGTTGGGATTCGACGATTCCGGAGAGATTCGGGCCGGTCAATGCCGGCTTCGATTCGGGAGGGAAGCTTAACACAGGCGAACTACGGGCGTCGCCTGTTGTGGCCACCGGCACTTTTCAACTGGGGAGCTGACTGATGGTCGGGCGCCTGGAAGGTGTTCAGCGGCTTTGTCGGTTGCAGCGAGGCCGCCTCTTGCCGGGTTGGATCTGCCGTCAATCGTAACGGTAGTCGAAAATACAGGAGCCCCCCACCATTTCACGGAACCACAGGGTGGCATTCGCGCCCATCGCATCGGTAAGGCGGACAGGCTCGTTCAGATTGAAGTGAACCGGTTGCTGCAAGCCGTCGTTGATAGAGACGTTGTCGGCGTAGAGGTAACTGCGATCGAGGTTGTCGAGTATCGGATTCAGGCGTCCCCG
>JAPPFQ010000259.1 GCA_028875135.1 Acidobacteriota bacterium | reverse complement strand
CTCGACCTCATGGCGCTGATTTGCGGTGTCATTGGCCATGGTGGACTCCGGTTCGGCCCCAAACTAGCGGCGAACCGAACCCGCCCCGCAAAGGGTCTCTACCTGCCGGACGAACCGCCCGTCGGCCTTCACCCGACCTAAGTGCCTTGATTGCAAGGTTATCAGATAGGATTGAGGGTGTTCAAGCTGAAAGGTAACGCGGCTGTCGCCCGGGTTTTCCGCCATGATTGACCGTAGCTTGACGGGCAGATCCTGGGCCATGGTCTCCAGCTTGACGTAAATGGTCACCGGCGGGGCCGCTTGCGGACCATCGATGGGCTGGATCTCTCGGACGATCACCTTGCGATTTCCGGAATCCTCCAGCTCAAGGATGCCCCGGACCAGAACCGCCGCCTCCGATTCCATCAGCGACTCACAGCGTTTGAAGAGGTCCGGAAAGACGACGGCGTCGACCGAGCCGCTGAGGTCCTCCAGGGAAAGGGTAGCCATCCGATCGCCCTTCCGTGTCCTCAATACCCTCAAGGAGCCGATCATGGCCCCGACGTGGACTTCCCGACCGGTTTCCAGCTCGTTGATGTCCTCGACCTTGGTGGACGTAACCTGTTCGATCTGTTTTACGAACTTTTCCAGCGGGTGTCCCGTGATATAGAACCCCAGGGCTTCTTTTTCGTTGGCAAGGACCAGAGTCTGGGGCCACTCCGCGGTGTCGGGCAGTTCGCGGGCGAGCTGGAGCGCCCGGTCGTCGCTCGAGGGAGCGCCATTGAAGCCGGCGAAGAGTCCTCGCTGGCCCGATTCCCGGTCCCGCTGGATCCGCTGGCCCGAGTCGATGGCGCGGTCGAGGGAAGCCAGCAACTGGGAGCGATGGCCTCCCAGGGAATCCAGGGCCCCTGCCTTGATCAAGCTCTCGATGACCCGCTTGTTCACCACCCGCAGGTCGATCTCCTCGCAGAACTCAAACAGGGATCCGAACCGGGAAACCCGTTTTCGGGCCTCAAGTATGGAGGCGATGGCGTTGGTGCCCACGTTTTTGATGGCCGCCAGGCCGAACCGGATCTCCGGCCCGGATGGAGTGAAGTGGAGGTCGCTCACATTGACGTCGGGAGGAAGGATCTTGATGCCCAGGTCCCGGCACTCGTTGATGTACTTCACGATCTTGTCGCTGTTGTTGATTTCGCTGGTCAGCAGCGCCGACATGAAGCAGACCGGATAGTTGGCCTTCAGGTAGCCGGTCTGGTAGGCCAGGATCGCGTAGGCGGCGGAGTGGGCCTTGTTGAACCCGTAGCCGGCGAATTTCACCATCAGGTCGAAGATTCTCGCGGTCTTGCGCGCATCGAATCCCCGGGCCTGGGCGCCGGCAACGAATTTCTCGCGCTGGGCTTCCATCTCCTCCTGCTTTTTCTTTCCCATGGCCCGTCGCAGCAGATCCCCTTCAGCCAGCGAATAGCCCGCCAGCTTGTTGGCGATCTGCTGAACCTGTTCCTGGTAGAGGATGACCCCCAGGGTTTCCTCGAGAATTTCCCTCAGCTCGGGCAGGTCGTAGGCCACCTTCTTGCGGCCGTGCTTCCTCTTGATGAAGTCGTCGATCATTCCGCCTCCGAGAGGTCCGGGGCGGTAGAGGGCGTTGAGAGCGGTGAGGTCTTCCAGCTTTTCCGGCTTGAAACGCCGCAGAATGTCCTTCATGCCGGCGCTTTCGAACTGAAAAATGCCGTTGGACAACCCCTTGGAGAACATCTCGTAAGTCTTGCCGTCGTTTATCGGCAAGGTTGCCAGCTCGACTTCCTTTTCGGTGGTCTGGCGGATGAGCTTGACTGCCTGGTCGAGGACGGTCAGGGTTGTCAAGGCCAGAAAATCCATCTTGAGCAGCCCGATCTCCTCCAGGTAGTCCATGGCGTACTGAGTGGTGATTTCGTCCTTGTTGCTCTTGTACAGGGGGACGATCTCCGTCAGGGGAACCGGGGAGATCACCACGCCGGCGGCATGGGTGGAAGCGTGGCGCGCCATTCCTTCCAGTCGCATGGCGATGTCGAAAAGCTCACGTACCCGCTCGTCCTTGGCGATCATGGAGCGCAAGGCGGGTGTTGTCTCCAGTGCCTTGGTCAGCTTCATGCCGATTTCCGCCGGAATCAGTTTGGCAATGCGGTCCACCTCGGCGTAAGGCATGTCCAGGCCTCGCCCCACATCCTTGACGGCAGCCTTGGCCGCCATGGTCCCGAAGGTGACGATCTGACAGACGTTGTCGCGGCCGTATTTCCGGGTCACGTAGTTGATGACTTCCTGCCGCCGGTTGGTGCAGAAATCGATGTCGATGTCCGGCATGGAGATCCGTTCCGGGTTGAGGAACCGTTCGAACAGCAATCCGTGCTGCAGGGGATCGATGTCGGTGATCTTCAGGCAGTAGGAAGCCAGGCTCCCCGCCGCCGAACCTCTGCCGGGCCCGACCGGAATCCGCTGCTGCCTGGCGTAGCGCATGAAGTCCCAGACAATCAGGAAATAGCTCGGGTAGCGCATCTGCTTGATGATTCCGATTTCATGCTTGAGTCGCTCCTCGTAAGCCTCCGGAGGGAGCTTCAGCTCTCCTCGAGCCTGCAGGGAATTCCAATAGGGAGCCCGGGCTTCGAAACCCTCCCAGCACACCTGCTCGAAATACTCGTCCAGGCTCTTCTCTCCGGGCACCTCGAAATGCGGAAAGGTCTGGTCGGCTTCTTCGAACTGAAATTGGCAGCGTTCGGCGATGGCCAGAGTTTGCCGGATGGCTTGCGGGTGGTCCCGGAAGAGGTCCGCCATTTCGCGGGCGCTCTTGACGTAGAACTGGTCGGTGGCGAAACGCATGCGGTTGCGGTCGCTCATGGTCTTGCCGGTCTGGATGCAGAGAAGCACTTCGTGGGGGCGGGAGTCCTGTTGGGTCACGTAGTGGCAGTCGTTGGTGGCGACGATCGGAATGTCCAGGGACTTGGCCAGGCGAACCAGTTCGGGGTTGATTCGCTGTTCGACCTCCAGGCCCTGATCCTGAAGCTCGATGAAATAGCGGTCTTTCCCAAAAATGTCCTGGAATTCACCCGCGACTTGACGGGCCCGGTCGTAGTGTCCCTCGGCCAGGTTGGAGCAGACCTCGCCGCTCAGGCAGGCCGAAAGGCAGATCAGTCCCTCCTGGTGCCGGGACAAGAGTTCCTTGTCGATGCGCGGTTTGTAGTAGAAGCCCTGCAGGAAACCATGGGACACCAGCTTGACCAGGTTGCGGTATCCGGTGGCGTTTTCGCAGAGCAGGACCAGGTGGTGGTTGGACTTGTCACCTCCCGTCCGTTCGCCGGAAGCTCCTCGGGCCACGTAGACCTCGCAGCCGATGATGGGCTTGATGCCGTGCTTGTGAGCCGCCTTGTGGAAGCTCATGGCTCCGAACAGGTTGCCGTGATCGGTGATGGCCGCCGCCGACATCTCGAGCTCGGACAGACGCTTCATGAGCGGCTCGGCCGCGCAAGCGCCGTCCAGCAGGCTGAAGTCGGTGTGGAGGTGCAGGTGAACGAATTCTTCTGAGCTCATCGGTTTCTCTGGCTGAAACAGGTGATGGAAGCCCGTCGGGTGACGGCGGGAACCACCAGTCGACGGGGGCGATTCATGGACCGGTTGTCATTCCCACTCTATGGTGGCGGGCGGCTTGGAGCTGATGTCGTAGACCACCCGGTTGATTCCCTGGACTTCGTTGACGATACGGGTCGAAATTCTCTCCAGGACGGAATAGGGGAGCTTGACCCAATCGGCGGTCATACCGTCCCTGGAGTGTACCGCCCGCACCGCACAGGTGTACTCGTAGGAGCGTTCATCCCCCATGACACCGACGCTCTTTACGGGCAACAGCACGGCGAAGGCCTGCCAGATGTCCTGGTAGAGCCCGGCCCGTCTGACTTCGCTGACGACGATTTCATCGGCTTCCTGAAGGAGCGTGACCCGGGCCGGGGTCACCTCGCCCAGGATGCGGACAGCCAGCCCCGGTCCCGGGAAGGGTTGCCGCCCGACCACTTCCTCGGCCAGGCCCAACTGCCTGCCGACGTTGCGGACTTCGTCCTTGAAGAGATCGCGCAGGGGTTCCACCAGCTTCAGTTTCATAGTCTCAGGCAGTCCTCCCACGTTGTGGTGGGACTTGATGGTGGCCGAAGGGCCCTTGACCGAGACCGATTCGATGACGTCGGGGTATAGGGTCCCTTGAACCAGGAAGTCTACCCGGCCCAGCCGGCTGGCTTCGCGCTCGAAGACGGCGATGAATTCCTTTCCGATGATCTTGCGCTTTCGCTCGGGGTCGGTCACTCCGGATAGCAGTTCCAGGAATCGGTCGCCGGCGTCGACTCCGCGCACGTGGAGTTTGAGCTGGTTTTGCAT
>JAPPFQ010000035.1 GCA_028875135.1 Acidobacteriota bacterium | reverse complement strand
GTCATGAGTATGCCGAAGACCACCATCTGGCTGGCGAGAATGATGCGGAACACCCGGATACGGCCGATGCGATCCGACAGCAGCCCCCAGAACAATCGTCCCGCCCCGTTGCACAACGAACTGACGGCGATCAAGGTGGCGCCGTAGGCAACCAGCATTGCAGGCTCGATGGTTGGATCCGCGAGTCCCCACACGTCCTGCAGCAGGGGAGACTGGAAGCTGATGACGGAAATCCCCGCGGAGATGTTGAAGAAGAAGACCAGCCACATGACAATGAACCTGGACGAGAGCAGGCATTGCCCGATGGATTCCGATTCCGGAACGACGCCGCTTGCACCGGCGCTCGCGGGAGCGGGGACTGCAGGGGCAGGTGGATCGGAGAGCAGAAGACTGGACGGAATCAGGATGCAGGCGAAAATGCCGCCGAGCGAGACAAAGAGAAGCGCCAGATTGCCTCCGGTGAAATAGTCCATGAGAACGGGCGCCAGCACCTTGCTGAGTAGAAAGGCTCCGATGCCGAAGCCCATGACCACAATGCCGGTTGCCAGTCCCTTGCGGTCCGGAAACCACTTCGCCGTCGTCGCAACCGGAGTGACATAGCCAAGCCCGATCCCCGCCCCGCCGATCACTCCATAACCCAGGTAGAACAGGATCAGGTTGTCCAGATGCAGCGCCAGTCCGCCGATAAAATAGCCGGACGAAAACATCAGGCTGCCGGCCGTCGCCAATAGTCGGGGTCCGGTCTTGGGCAGCAGCATGCCTGCCCAGGCTGCCGAAAGCCCCAGTGTGAAAATGACGACGCTGAAAGCAATGGCGGTCTGGGTGAAGGTCCAACCGTAGTCCTGGACCAGAAGCGTCTGGAAAAAGCTCCAGGCATACACCGTCCCGAAACAGATCTGCAGCAGCGTGCAGAGCAGGACGATCACCGTGCGTGGGAGTACGACACGAGGCATGGCCATCTCACTGCCTCCGAGTGCTGGTGTTACGTCTCAGAAACTGAATCAGACCGGGCCGACAGGCGGCTTGCCTCGTGTCTTGTCGAAATCCATGACCATTGAGAAGTAGAGAAACAGGCGAGCCAACTGGCCGACCTCGTCATCGCGAGCCAGGAGCTTTTCGTCCGAGGTGTCCCTGTTTCGCTCCCGCGCCAGTCTGGCGGCGTAGGCGATTACCGAGTCGATCGGTTTGGCGGCAAGCCTGACCAGCCAGATGGCGGCAAAGACGCCGATGATGAAAATGGAGGAAATGAGATAGACCTGCTGTCCCACCGCCCGTTGAATCTTCAGCGCGATCAGTCCCGTATCCATGCCGATATGCACGGCCCCGGCGACACCGGCAAGGATGGGGCTGCTCACCTCGACGAAGTCGCCCATTCCGGGGAGATGACGCTCCATGGCCGCCCTTGAGGAATGATCGCTCTGGGCGATTTCAGTGGGAATTCCCGGAACGAACGTGTGGGCCAGAAACTCGCCATCCTCGTTGGTGATATAGATGTAGCTGATTCCCTGGATTTCGATGAACTGGTCGATCAGGGACTGCAGGGCCGACAAGTCGCGATTCAGCAGGATGTCGACGCTTGAATCGGCAATCGTCTTTGCGATCCCCCGGCTATTGCTCTCGTACTCAGCGGACAGGTGAGTATCGACCGTGTAGATGCACAGGGCGGAGGTCGAGAGGCTGATCACCGCAAACAGGAAGAAGATGCCGACCAGGGTCTTCTGAAACAGCTTCTGAATTTTCATGACGCAAACCTGTCCTCCCAGCTCTCCAGGGTAACGAAGCGACCCGATTCGACAACGGTGTAGTAAACCTTCTGCAGCCCCTGACGCCGATCGGGTCCGAAGGAAACACGCTCCGAAATACCGATATCGAAATTCCTGATCGTGAAGATGGCCTCCTCGAGTTTGTTCCGATCCGGTTGATCCCCCAATCGCCGAAGAATTTCGACCATCAGCTTGGCATTGAGGAAGCCCTCCAGGCTGACAAAACTGTACGAAAACGGCGTGTAGTCTTCCTTGAGCAGCTGTGACGGCGGCTGGGGATCGTACCGATCCATCATTTCTCGATACTGCTTGACCGCCGGAATCGAAACGTCTTCATAACTGGGCACGACCTGAGAATTCACCAGCAGCCTGGTGTAGCGTTCGCTGTCGTCCCGTCCCTCCGTAATCAACTTCAACAAGTTCTCGCTCCCGACAAAGGAGAGGTTGGCAATGGGGACTTCCAACCCGAGATCGACAGCGTCCCGCAAGAATGCCGCGCAGGCGGCGTAGGAGCCTATACAGATAACTGCGGTTGGGTCGGACTGCTTCAGTATCTCCACCTGCCGCCGCATACTGCCTGAAAACATTGTCCCTCGACGATAGGTGGCTTCACCGACCATCTCCAAGCCATGTCGGCTCATTGCCAGTCGCACTCCGGCCCAGCCGCTGCGACCATAGGCATCGGCCTGATAGAAGACGGCGATGCGCTTGTTGCCTATCGACACGAAATTGTCGACCAGACCAGCGGTTTCCTGTCGATAGGAGGCCCTGAGATTGAAGGCGAAATCCCCGTAGGGCGGTTCTCTCTGGGGTTGGGCGCCCGTGAATGGAAAGAACAGGTAGGCCTTTCTTTCCTGGAACTTCTTCAGCATGGGAAGGACCCGCGTGACGGTCGGCGTGCCGACGTAGCCGAACAGGGCAAATACCTGGTCCTCCAACACCAGGGTCATGGTGTTGGTGACTGCCGGATTGGGCTGGTAGCCGTCGTCATAGGTCTTGAGCACGACCTTGCGGCTTCCGACGCCACCGGCCCGATTGACGTGTTCGAAATAGGAATTGGCACCCCGGTAAAGCTCAATGCCCAGGCCTCGCGAGGGACCGGAGAACGCCGCCGATACACCGAGAACAATCTGTGTATCGGTGAGCCCGGTCTGCTCGGTACGCGCATCGGGATTGTTTTCTCCGTTCATTTCTTGTCTCCTCCTTTCTTCAGACAGATAGGCCGGTTTCGCCCAAGCGTTCAGACCGGACATCCATGGGATGGCCATGAATCCGCCAAGACCGGAGCCCAGCAACTCCCGTCTCGTCATCCACCGCATGGCAAAAACCTCGCTAATGAATTGCCGATTGTGCCGAGCCTGATCGATGCGCCCATTATACTGAATGCCGCCGTTCAAGTGCCTGACGAACTTTGGGAATTTGACGGGGCTCTCTGCACGGCCCGGCTTTCGTCCGTGCGGTTTCGGCTCGTCGATGGGTGGATAGGGTAAGCTGGAATATTCGTCCCTGTTGAAGAACGCGGCGCCGGCGGGACCGATCCGCGACCGAGGCCGGGGGACACGCAAGTCATTGTGAGTACAGCCGGGCGATCTCGTCGGTCTCGAAGGCCGGCCAAGGGGCCGGTCGACCGCCCTCCCTCTGCAGGGCCTCGACGCCGCTTCCCTCCTTCAGAACCTCACCGATGCAGGCCACCGGGATGCCGGCTTCATGCAGGTCCTCGGAAAGCCCCGGACTGCCCTCCGGACCGCAGGCAATCAGCAGGCTTCCCGAGCCGATCAACCCCAACGGATGGAGATCCAAGAGCTTGCAGATCCGGGCTGTTGGCCCGAATACCGGGATGCGACCCGGATAGACCCGAAGGCGGTGCCCGCCGGCGGCGCCCAGTTCCCGAAGGGCCGTCGCCACGCCGCCTTCGGTGACGTCGTGAAGCGCCCGAACCTCCTTGCAGTCGGCCGCTATCCCGGCCTCTCGCACTATGCTGATGCCCGGATCGGTCAGGAACCGCCGGCACTGCTCGACCTCTTCCTGACGCAGCCCCAGTTCCAGCAGCCTTGGCGCGAATTCACGGGCAATCAGGGCGGTTCCTTCCACCGCCGCGCCCTTGGTGAGAAGAACCTGGTCTCCGGCACGCATCTTTCGCTTGTCGATCAACCGGGACCGGGAAACCGTACCCGCCAACTGCCCCACCACCACAGGCCGGGTGACCGCGTCGGTAATCTCGGTATGGCCACCGCACAGGCTCACTCCGAATTGGGAGGCCGCCTGCTGAAGTTCGAGCATGACCTGGCGGACCCGGCCCGGCAACGTCCCCGGCGGGAACAGCAGAGTGGCCAACATCCAGCGGGGCCTGGCGCCGCTTGTGGCCAGGTCGTTGGCGTTGACCACCATAGCGTAGTAGCCGACAGCATCGGTCGCAAAGGTGATGGGGTCGGACTTGAGCACCAGCGTGTCTTCTCCGGCCAGACTGACGGCGGCCACGTCCTCCCCCACCCGCGGACCCACCAGTACGGACGGGTCGGTGCAGTCCATCGCCTTGAGAAATCGATCCAACAGCTCGTTGGGAAGCTTGCCGGCCGGCAGGGGCCGGGAATCGTCCAGCGGCATTCCTGGAACCGTCCTTTCGAAGGCAGGATGCAGAGCCCTGGCC
>JAPPFQ010000739.1 GCA_028875135.1 Acidobacteriota bacterium | reverse complement strand
ACCCGAGAGCCTGCTTCGACCGGCAGTCGATGCGCTGGGACCTGAACTATTTCAAGTACCACTTCCTGAAGCTGGTGGACATCCCCTTCGAAGAACAGGCGCTGGAGGATGACTTCGATACCCTGATCGATTTCCTGATGGAAGCCGACACCGGCCACTTCCTCTACCGCGACTTCCAGTCCCGCAACCTCATGTGGTTTCAGGAGCGGCTCTACGGCATCGACTACCAGGGGGGCCGAAAGGGGGCGCTGCAGTACGACGTGGCCTCGCTGTTGCTGGACGGCAAGGCGGACCTGTCCTGGTCCCTGAGGAACCAGTTGCTGGACCACTACCTCAGGGTGGCCTGCAATCTGACCTCCCTCCAACCGGAAGCCTTCCTGCGCTTCTACCGGTCCTACGCCCTGTTGCGCCTCATGCAGGCCTTCGGCGCCTACGGCTACCGGGGGCTCCACCAGGGCAAGAGCCACTTCGTGGCCAGCATTCCCTTTGGCCTGCGCACCCTGGAGGGACTCCTGGCTCAAGGCTCCCTGCCCGTCCGGCTTCCGGAGCTGTCGGAGGTGTGGCAGCGCATGATCCGGTACGAACCCCTCTACCGGAAAGGAGAGGAACGAGAGCCGGGACTCACCGTTCACGTCAAGAGCTTTTCCTACAAGCAGGGCATTCCCCGGGACCGGACCGGCCACGGCGGAGGATTCGTGTTCGACTGCCGCATCCTGCCCAACCCCGGCCGCATTGCGGCCTACGCCCCACTCACCGGCAGGGACCGGGAGGTCGGCTGCTTCCTGGGCGAGAACCGGGAGGTGCAGCGCTTCCTGAGTCAGGCCAGGACGCTGGTGGACCAGGCGGTGAGTCACCACCTGGGGCGGAACTTCAACGATCTGACGGTCGCCTTCGGCTGCACCGGCGGGCGCCACCGGTCGGTATTCTGCGCCGAGCGCCTGGCTGCGCACCTCCGATCCCGGAAGGATCTGCGAGTCGATCTTCACCACCGGGAGTTGGAATCCATGCCATGAAAGCCATGATCCTGGCGGCGGGACGGGGAACGCGGCTGGGCCCGCTGGGCCTGCAAAGGCCCAAGGCGCTGCTGGAAATTCAGGGGATCCCCCTGCTGGCCGGAGTCATCTCTCGATTGGCTCAGCAAGGCTTCAGGGAGATCATCGTCAACACCCACCACCTGGCCGACCAGGTAGCTGAGTACCTGACCCGTTACCGGCAGAGTTACCGCCCGGTGGGGCTCACCCTGGCGGTCTCGCGGGAAGAAGACCTGCTGGACACCGGCGGGGGCGTGCAACGAGCCGGCTGGTTCTTCGACGACGGGCAACCCTTTCTGGTCTACAACGTGGACGTGCTCAGCGATCTGCACCTGGGACGGCTGCTGCAGGCCCACCTCGATTCCGAAGCCCTGGCGACCCTGGCGGTCCACCAACGCAAGAGCTCCCGGCGCCTGCTCTTCGACTCCCGCGACGTCCTGTGCGGCTGGCAGTCCCTGGCCACCGGGCAGGAGCGCATGGCCCGTTCTCCGGACGGTCCCCTCACGCCCCTGTCCTTTATGGGTATCCAGGTAATCTCCCCCGCGCTGCTGGACAGGCTCACCCTCTCCCCACCTTTTTCGCTGGTGGACGCCTACCTGCAAGCGGCGAGCCTGGGTCTGACGGTGCGGGCACACCGCAGCGATGAGGCCAGGTGGGCGGACCTGGGCAGCCTGGAACGGCTAAAGCAGGCCGAGGAACTGTTCGAGCCGGCCTTCTTCGCCTCGCTGAGAAAGGGCCCCTGAGGTCCCCCGGCTGCTCAGTTCATGGCCGCCCCGCCATCCACGTGAATGGTTTGGCCGGTGATATTGCGGGCTTCCTCCGAGGCCAGGAAGGCGGCCAGGTTGCCGATGTCCTCGGGTGACTGCTCGCGCTGGAGGGGCGTGCTCTTTTGGAACCAGGCTTCAAACAGCTCGCGGGGCTCCATGCCCGCAAAGGAGGGCTCTCCGGCCGCCACCAGGGGCGCCAGGCGCTTCCAGAAGTGTCCCCAGACCATTCCCGGACAGATGGCGTTGACGTTGATGTTGTAGGGAGCCAGGTCCTTGGCCACGATGCGGGTAAGGGTGAGCATGGCGTTCTTGCCGGCGGCGTAGGCCGGCACGATCTGGGGGTCCCGCTTGGCGGCGATCGAGGAGATGTTGATGATCTTTCCGGAGCGGCGCTCCATCATGTGGGGAGCCACCGCCTTGCAGAGGAAGAAGGGACCCTTGACGTTGATGGTGTAGTTGTCGTCCCACTCCTCCTCGGTCTGATTGGTGAAGGGCAATCCCAGGCGCTCGCCGAAGTGCCCGGCATTGTTGACCAGGATGTCAATGCAGCCGAACTCCTTCAAGGATGCCTGAACAAGATCCTGACAGTCCTTTTCCGAAGTGATGTCGGCCTGAACCGCCAGAGACCGCCGGCCCGTCCCGCGGATCTCTTCGGCCCGCTTTTCGGCGGCCTCCAGGACAATGTCGGCGACCACGATGTGGGCTCCCTCCCGAGCCAGGCAGAGGGAGATGCCGCCACCGACAGCTCCGCCACCACCGGTGACGACGGCGACCCGATCCGGTATGCGCATGGAAATTCCCTTTCGATCAGACGGCTGGTGTCAGGTTGCTGCCATTCGCCCCGGAGTATACCTGCACTCGCACGGAATCGGTCAGGCTTTTGACGCACTCCGAGCGTGCCCTGGAGGTTAGCTACCCACCCGGGAGCGCGGGCGTCCCGCCCGCACACGTCCTGGCACAGCCTCGGCCATCTCCTTCACCCGGCTCGACCGGAAACGGCGCCGCGACTCTGCTTCGACCGAGCCCATGCCGTTCCCGCCGGCAGGGTGGCCGGGCGCGCCATCGCAGAGAAACTGAGCGACACGCAACGGGAATGCATGCGGGCGGGACGCCCGCGCTCCCGGGTGGGGCCTACTCCCATCACTCTTGCTCCTCAAGGGGACACATGCCGGCTTGCCGGGCCGCAGCCCTGGCGATGTGGCAGAGCCGTCACGCTTGGTGGCCGTTCGTGGATAACTCTTTTTGGGCAAGCCAGGTCCGGAACCCGTTGTCTTTTGGGACCGGATCGGGAGAAAATGCCGGGAACGGTACATTTTTGCAGGATCGGAATTGAGCCAGAGGGGCCGCTCATCTCCCCTTCATCTGAGAACCGCCGGAGAGAGCATGAGCCAGCAAGGAGCCAACCGCACAACAGATGCCGGCAGCAAGCGTGGCCGCCGACTCTCCCTGATCGACACCGACGTTCACACCCAGCCGCGCTGCTGGGACGATCTCAAGCCCTATCTGCCCGCCGGCATGCGCCAGCGCGGATTCCCCATTCCGGACACGGCCGGCACCGGTTACGCCAACCCGATCGGGGTGCTGCGGCGCGATGCCTTTCCCCCCAGGGGCGGCCCTCCCGGCTCCTGCTACCGGACGATGCGCAAGCAACTGCTGGACGCCTATGACATCGACTACGCCATCCTGACCGGCGCCGAGATCGTGGGCATCGGTACCTCGGCCGACTACTACTACGCACCGGTGATGGCCGCAGCCTACAACGACTGGCTGGTCGAGGCCTGGCTCGGCGAGGACCCGCGCCTGTTCGGCTCCCTGGTGATCGCACCCCAGAACCCGGCCGCGGCGGCCCGGGAGATCGGCCGCCTGGGCGGGCACCCGCGCATCAAGCAGACCATCATGACCTCGGCCTCGCGCATCCCCTACGGGAACCCCTTCTATCACCCCATCTACGAGGCCGCCCAGGAATGCAGCCTGCCGGTGGCGATCCATCCCGGCCACGAGGGATCGGGGATCTCGGGGCCGCCCACCTCGGCCGGGTACCCGTCCAGCTACTTCGAAAAACACACCAACATCAGTCAGAGCTACATGGCCCAACTGGTCAGCCTGGTATCGGAAGGGGTATTCGAGAAGTTTCCCGGGCTCAAATTCGTCTGCATCGAAGGCGGCTTCGGCTGGGTCCCCCACTTGATGTGGCGCTTCGACAAGAACTACAAGGCCTTGCGAATTCAAACCCCCTGGTTGAAGCGCCTGCCCAGCGAGACCATTCTCGAGCACGTGCGCTTCACCAGCCAGCCCATCGAAGAGCCCCCCAGGACCTCACAGTTGCTGGAGCTGTTCGAGATGATGCGGGCCGACCGCGTCCTCATGTTCGCCAGCGACTACCCGCACTGGGACTTCGATTCTCCTTTCGCGGCCTTTCCCGAGGTCCCGAAAGAGCTGGGTGAACGCATCTTCTGGCGAAACGCCCAGGAACTCTACGGCTTGGAAAACCAGGTGCCGGAGGTCTAGT
This sequence comes from Acidobacteriota bacterium, assembly GCA_028875135.1. Lineage (GTDB taxonomy): Bacteria > Acidobacteriota > Terriglobia > Versatilivoradales > Versatilivoraceae > Versatilivorator. The sequence continues at coordinate 110 of JAPPFQ010000739.1, read as the reverse complement.
GTCCTGTCTCAGAAAAAATGTTTGCATCAACCAATGGGGTTGAACCCGGAAAAGGTGGGTTGGGGGGGGCCCGTTGGGTTGAACCAACACGCCCCCGTTTGGTACCCCAC
>JAPPFQ010000141.1 GCA_028875135.1 Acidobacteriota bacterium | reverse complement strand
ATAGCGTGCGGGTGGGCGTCCCGCTCCGGTCGCTACGCTCCCTCCGCGGGACAGCGGGCCGCCCCTGCCACTTTCGGTGCCCCAAACCCTGCAATTTTCGATGCCCATCGACAGCCGTGGGCGTAAGCCGGGAGCGTGCCGGGCTTGTATCCGGCTCGCTCCATTGGAAAGTTAGGCGTATGGGTCGAGCCGCGAAGGCGGCGGCACCTTTCTCGTGGCCTGCCTCCCCCTTGAATTCCACCCTCCTCTCCGATAGATTCTCAGGGCAATCAACTTCATTCCAACCATCGCTTCCGGGAGGAGAGGATGAAACACACAACCAAATCGACCCGTTGCCTGCCGGCACTGCTCGCAATATGTGCCCTGTTACTTGCATGGACCGCCTGGACCACGGCCGAACCCTCGGCCCAGGAGCTGAAGGGCTGGAAGAAGGGCCGGGGCTGGGGCTGGGTCTGGGGCAAGGACGACGAGGTGGGCTCCCTCAACGCCATGACCCCCCAATCGGTGCTGAAAGCCATCGGCCTGGTCAAGCAGGGCAAGATCTATGACCTGGGCATCGACTACGACCGCACCTCCTACAAGTGGCCCGGCCACTCCCCGGGAGAGATCATCTCGTTCCGCACCCCCGAGGGGGTCAAGCGCCAGCAGGACCACGGCTTCACCACGCCCTCGGTCAATCCCGCCGAGCTGGCCTGGCATAGCTGCGCACTCTTCATCAACGACAACGTGGCCACCCAGATCGATAGCCTGGGCCACATCACCACCGGAGAGGACGACCACTGGTACAACGGCTTCACCGAGGCCGAGTGGGGCGGAAACTTCGGCATCCGCAAGGCCGACGCCTCCACCATCCCCCCCATCGTTGTCCGGGGGGTCCTGATTGACGTGGCCGGGCACCAGGGAGTCGACGCCCTGCCGGGAGGGACCGCCATCGGCTCCGGGGACCTCATGGCCGCCCTGGAGAATCAGGGCACCACGATCAAGCCCGGGGACGCCGTCTTTGTGCGCACCGGGACCCTGCGCTACTGGGGGGAGGCCGGCGGCGATCACAAGAAGATCGGGGCTCACGACTCGGCCGGGATCAACCTGGAGGCCGCCAAGTGGCTGGTGGAAGAGAAGGGAGCCATCATGGTGGGGTCCGACACCTCCGGGCTGGAGGTAGGCCCGGCGCCGCCCGGAAGCACCAGCTTCATCCCTGTGCACGAGTACCTGTTGGTAGAGCAGGGCGTCCACGTGGCCGAGTTCCACTACCTGGAGGACCTGGCCGCCGACCGGGTATATGAGTTCTGCTACATCGCCGCCACCAACAAGATCAAGGGAAGCACCGCCGGCTTCACCATGCGCCCGATCGCTCTGCGCTGATATGCGACGGGAGTAACAGAGTTATCCACGAAGACTCACGAAGGACCACGAAGTCACACGAAGAAAGGCCCTGAGGGGTTTGTGCCTACTCCCATCCGGCGTCGAAGATCCCTGAGAGGCAGCAGTGTCGGATTTGATTTTGAAGGAAGAAGTGTATGCCGTTGTCGGCGCTGCGATGGATGTGCATCGTGAGCTCGGTACGGGCTTCCTGGAATCGATCTACCAGGAAGCCATGGAAATCGAGTTGACAACCCGGAACGTCCCTTTTGTCGCTCAACATCCGATCTCCGTTCGGTATAAGGGCTTGATCCTGAAGAAACAGTACTTTGCGGACCTGGTTTGCTTTGAACGGGTCATTGTTGAAATCAAGGCGCTTCCTCAACTTTCCGTAACCGAAACCGCTCAACTTCTCAACTATCTCAAAGGAACCGGTTTCCCGATAGGAATCCTGATCAACTTCGGCAGCCACGGAAAGCTGGAATGGAAGCGGTTGGTGAATTGAGCGGCAAACCCTCCGGTTCTCGCTGTACCCCTTAGTGTGTCTTCGTGGATAACTCTTTTCCCCAACGCGCTACTCTGCCGCCTTGCGCATCGCCGCCAGGTTCTCTCTGGCCGTTTCCAACGTAGGGTCCAACTCGAGAGCCCGCTCCAGGCTCCGGATGGCTTCTTCCGTTTGGTCGAGGTAGTAGAGGGCCGCGCCGATGTTGGCGTGAGTCGTTGCCTTGTCGGGATCGATCTCCAACTGGGTCCGGTACAGATCGAGCGCATTCCGGTAATGCTTCCGCCTGAAGTGCCACGCGGCGACCTGTTCGAGCGCGTCCATATTGCGGGGGTTGAGCTGCAGGGCGCGCCGGAAGTGTGCCTCGGCCGCCCGGAGCCGCCCAAGCTCCCGCAACGCCTTGCCCAGGAGGACATGAAGAGATTCCGGCGTTGGCAAGTCCGGAGACAGGGAGCGTGCAGCCGTGACTATTGTCAGGGCCTTGCTCAGGGGCCCGACGGCCTCGGCGTTTCGATGGAGATGAACCAGTATGTCGCCCATGAATGCATGGGCCAGTGCGTAGTCGGGGTCGATCTCCAGCACCGCGCGGTAGGCCTCCAGCGCTTCCTCGTAGCGCGCTTGGTTCCTTAGCATCTCCGCCATGGTACGGCGAATGTTTCTATGGTTCGGATGGATCTCCAGGGCGCGGCGCAGGACCTCCTCGGCCTCGACGAACCGTTCCGTGCGAATCAGAGCAGTACCGAGGACAGCATGGGCATCGGCACGGTCCGGGCTCTTTTCCACGGCAGTCCGGGCGGCGGCCAGGGCTTCCTCCAAACGGCCCGCGTTCATGGAGGCCGTGCCGAGATTGTAGTGGGCGCTCCGCGCCTCGGGGTTGAGAGAGACGACGTGGCTGAAGAAGGTGACGCCGTCCCGGTAGATTCCCGCTTGGCGCCAGGTCATCGTTCCCAGAAGCGCCAGGAACACCACCATAAGACCCGCTGCCCCCAACTTCAGTCTGCCCGGCAGTCGGCCGGCGCCGTGTACGGCGGCGCCGACGAGGACCGCCATGACCCCGATGCAGGCCAGGTATTGAAAGCGGTCGGCCACCAGGGAGTACTCCATGTAGCCGTGATATACGAAGCCCAGCACCGGCGACAGCGTCACCGCAAAGAACAGGGCCCCTGCCAGCGGCCCGCGCCCCACCCTGCGGCGCATGAACCACAACGTTGCTGTCAGCGCCGCCGCCCCGGCCAGGTAGAGCCACGCCCAAGGGTCCCCGAGGCTGATGTCCCACCGCGGGTAGATGACGGCCAGGTAGATTGGCCAGACCAGCTTGCCCGCGTAGAACCACAAGGCCCGCGCCGCGATGAGCGTCCGCTCCAGCAGGGAGTAGTCCAGGGAACCGTGCCTTGAGCCGTACGAGTAGAGATCGACTGCCGTGATGAGTAGCGCCGTCAGGAAGAAGGGCGCCACCCGCTGCAGATCCCGCAGGGTGATGCGGCCCTCCTTCCACCACTGCAGGATCAGCAAGGCCGCCGGCAGCGTCACCACTATGGATTTGCTCAACAGGCCCGCCGCGAACAGCAACAGAGCCAGTCCGTAGCGCCAGGGTCGGGGCTGTTCCAGGAAGCGCAACCAGACCAGCACGGCAGCCAGGTAGAAAAGACCGGAAAGCACGTCCTTGCGCTCGACAATCCAGGCCACCGACTCTACGTGCAGGGGGTGCACGGCGAACACGGCGGCTGCAACCCAGGCCCCGGGCACGGCCAGGCGCAGCAGCAGACGCCAAACCAGCAGGCAGTTGAACAAGTGCAGCACCACGTTGACGACGTGGTAGCCGGCCGGCGCTAGTCCCCAAATCTTGTGTTCCAGCCAGAAAGTGGTATAGGTCAGCGGCCAGTAGTGTCCCTCCTGCTCAATTCGCGACGGCCAGGACCAGATGGTGCCGAGACCGGACCACTCCAGGACCGCCCGGGACTGAAACCAGATGAAGTCGTCCCAGACAAAGCCCCCCCAGAGCATTGCCGGCAGGTAGCAGACTCCCGCCAACAGGCCCAGTGCCAGGCCGGCCAGCGCCTCCCGTCGCGAGAGCCGGTAGAACCGCCGGGTCGCTCGGCCGGGAACCGGGGAGGATTGCGTCTTTCCGGTTTCGTCCGCGCCCGAGGCGCCTGCCTGAGGTGAGGAAACTCCCCTCAATGCCAATCGCTTGCGCGGATTCGGTCTCGTTTTGTTTCTCTGGGCCATCGGCTACGGCCTTTCCCAGTCTGCAAATCGGATCCCGAAATTGGCTGGCTGAGAGCGTGCGTCCGAGTTTATTCGCCTCATTATCCGTTGAGAGCGATCGGACAGGATGATGGGGGCGTGGTCGATCCATGGTCGGACCGGCAGTTCGTTATCGTCTCGGCGCAAGACGCGAACCTCGCCGAATTCCTGCTCCAAGGAGTATCCGGGCACGGAATAGCCGGGGTCCGCGGACAAGATGTAGCTGACCAGGGAGGAAACCTCCTCCACGTTCCTTTTGAGACTGCTCCCTGTATGTGCGTACTACTACCTGCACCGCAAGATACCCTTCTATGACGCACATAC
>JAPPFQ010000709.1:2665-4436 GCA_028875135.1 Acidobacteriota bacterium | reverse complement strand
GCACTACACTCCGGATCAACTGGTGGTCTCGGCTGCGGGCCACCTGGACCACCGCAACATCCTGGACTTGGCCCTGCAGCATTTCGGCCACCTGGAAGGCCGGCCCAACGGGCGGGCCCTGACCCCGGCCAAGCCTTGCAATCCCATCTCATTGCGCACCAAGAAAGAGCTGGAACAGGCCCACATCTGCATGGGGGTGCCCGGCTGCGCCCTCACCGACCGGGACCGCTTCGCCTTCTACCTGTTGAGCACCATCCTGGGAGCCGGAATGAGTTCGCGTCTCTTTCAGAACATCAGGGAAAAACAGGGCCTGGCCTATGCCGTCTACTCGGGATTGAGTTCGTTCCGGGATACCGGCTGCCTATCGGTTTTCGCGGGAACTTCTCTCGAGAACGTCGGCAGGGTGGTCGGTTCCATCGTGCGGGAGTTTCGCGACCTCAAGGAGCATCGAGTCCAGAACGAGGAACTCAGGCGCGCCAAGGATCACCTGAAGGGGAGCCTGCTGCTGAGCCTGGAATCCAGTTCCAGCCGCATGTCCAACCTGGCCCGGCAGGAACTCTATTTTGGGGACTACACGCCTCCGCAGCAGACGATTCTGGAAATCGATCGAGTGTCCGCTGATGAGGTACAGGGGCTGGCCTGTTCGGTTTTCGACACTCGCCAGGTGGCGCTCACCGTGTTGGGCAACCTGGAGGGGGTCCGATTCAGCCGCGCCGACCTGGATTGCGGATGAGCGGGAGGTCCAGGCACGGTCAGGAAGCCCATTGATTTTCCACTGGTGAAGCCGGGCGGGGCGACAGTGGCGGTTACGGTTTCAGTTCTGGGCAGCGGGAGTTCCGGCAACTGTACCTTTATTGCCACCGGAAGAGTCAAGTTGCTCCTGGATGCGGGATTCAGTCGGGCTCAGACGGCCAGGAGGCTGCTGGCCATCGGAGAAAGGCTGGAAGACATCGATGCCCTGGTCATTTCCCACGAGCACAGCGACCACGTCAAGGGCCTGGCCGGGCTCCTGAAGACCTGTGATATTCTCACCTTCGTCGGAGATGCGACCTACGAGGCGCTCTCGCTGAAGCCGGTGCTGAAACGGAGGGAATGCCTCCGCGCGGGAGAGTCGTTTCAAATTGGCGACTTGAAGATTTCCCCGTTTTCCGTTCCCCACGATGCTGCCGATCCCCTGGCCTTCAACCTGGAAGCCGAGGGAGTCAAGATCTCTCATGTGATGGATCTGGGTGTCCTCACCGGTTTGGTGCGGCAACGCATGGCAGGGAGCGACCTGCTGGTCCTGGAGTCCAACCATGACCTGGAAATGTTGCGCCTCAGCCCCTATCCCTGGGCGGTGAAGCAACGGATCATGAGTCGCCACGGCCATCTGTCCAACGAGAGCGTCGGAAAATTCTTCGAGGAAGACTTTGACGGAAAGGCCGCCTATATCCTGCTGGCTCACCTGAGCGAGAACAACAACCACCCCGATATCGCGCGCATGGTTGCCGCTAAGGCCTTGGGGAAAAAGGGCTTTGACCTGAAAAACCTGCTCTTGGCTTCACGGGCGGGTCCGAGCAGGGTGCTTCGCTTTTAGCCCGCATTTTTTCGGGAGGATTATCCACCGTGATTGAACGTTATACCCGGCCCCGCATGGGACGGATCTGGTCTCCGGAAAACAAGTTTCGGAAATGGTTGGAAGTGGAGCTGGCCTGCACGGACGTCCTGGCCGAGCGAGGCGTTGTCCCCCGCGACGCGGCTCGGGTCATTCGGGAGAAGGCCGACTTCGATG
>JAPPFQ010000709.1:0-2655 GCA_028875135.1 Acidobacteriota bacterium | reverse complement strand
AGGTCAAGCATGACGTGGTCGCCTTCACCACCTCGGTGGCCGAGCATGTCGGGCCGGAGTCCCGCTACGTTCACTATGGTCTGACCTCCTCCGACGTAGTGGATACTGCCCTGGCACTGCAGCTCAAGGAAGCGTCCGAGATTCTGGTCGAGGGGCTGGACCGGTTCGTGAAGGTGCTGGAGAAGCGCGCCCACGAGTTCAAGAGAACGGTCATGGTGGGGAGGACTCACGGGATTCATGCCGAACCCACCACGCTGGGCCTCAAGCTGGCCGTGTGGTACGAAGAAGCTCGCCGCAACCAGAGGCGGCTGCGGGACGCGGCCGAATGCGTGCGAGTGGGCAAGTTGTCGGGAGCCGTCGGGACCTTTGCCCACCTCGACCCCACCGTGGAGGAATCGGTTTGCCGCATCCTGGGACTGCAACCCGACCCGGTCTCGACCCAGATCGTGCAACGTGACCGCCATGCCGAGTTCCTGTCGGCGTTGGCCCTGATCGCCGCCAGCCTGGAGAAGATCGCCACCGAGGTCCGGGGGCTGCAGAAGACTGAGGTCCGGGAGGTGGAAGAGTACTTCTCGGCCGGGCAGAAGGGCTCTTCGGCCATGCCGCACAAGAGGAATCCCGTGACCTGCGAACAGATCTCCGGCCTGGCCCGGGTGGTGCGCTCCAACCTGCTGGCCGGCCTGGAGAACATCACGCTGTGGCACGAGCGGGACATTTCCCACTCCTCGGTGGAGCGCGTGATTCTGCCGGACTCAACCATTCTGGTCGACTACCTGTTGGCCAAGTCCACCCGGCTGCTGGAAAGGCTGCTGGTCTACCCGGACAGGATGGTGGAGAACCTGAACTTGATGAAGGGGCTGGTCTTTTCCGGACAGATTCTGCTCGACCTGACTCGAAAAGGGGTCAGCCGGGAGCAGGCCTATCGGTGGGTGCAGCGAAACGCCATGCGGGTGTGGTCGGAGGGGACGGAATTCAAGAGCCTGGTGCTTCAGGACGAGGAAATCCTGAAGTACCTGTCCCGATCCGAGATCGAAACCAGCTTCGATCTGGACCACCAGTTGCGCCATGTGGACGCCGTTTTCGAGCGGGTTTTCGGCGGGTAAGAAAGGATCCCGGTGAGATATGCGGGCTAGAGTTTACGTCAGCCTCAAAAAGAGCGTTCTGGACCCTCAGGGCAAGACCATTCATCACAGTTTGCAGAACATCGGCTTTCGGCAGATCACCGAGGTGCGCCAGGGGAAGTTTTTCGAAATCGACTTTGCCTCCGATCTGACCCGGGAAGAAGTTCAGGCCGAGGTCGAAAGGATAGCCAGGGACGTGTTGACCAACCCGGTGATCGAGGAATTCAGCTACCGGATCGAGTGATTGCGTCCCGGATGGGGGAATGGCCCGCAGGAAAGGGTTCTGCCTTCCGGCCGGTTTCCAGGAGACGGTTCGAGATGAAATTCGGCGTGCTGATGTTTCCGGGCAGCAATTGCGAGCACGATGCCTATCACGCCATTCGCAAGGTGATGGGACAGCCGGCGGAGTTTATCTGGCACCAGTCGACCGACCTCAAGGACTGCCAGGCCATCATCGTTCCCGGAGGATTCTCCTACGGGGACTATCTGCGCACCGGAGCCATTGCCCGTTTTTCGCCGGTGATGGGAGCGGTGCGGCAGTTCGCCGACCGGGGCGGACTGGTCCTGGGCATATGCAACGGTTTCCAGATACTGCTGGAATCGGGGTTGCTGCCGGGAGCCATGCTGAGGAACCGCGGGTTGAAGTACGTGTGCCGGCAGGTCTCGATTCGGGTGGAGAACGCCCGGATTCCCTTTACCGCTCTGGCCGGGGAAGGCGACGTCTGGAACATTCCCATCGGACACATGGAGGGCAATTACACCCTTGACGCCGATGCGTTCCGGAGGCTGGAGCGCAACCGGCAGGTGGTGTTCCGCTACTGTACGCCGGAGGGTGAGATTACCGACGACGCCAACCCCAATGGCTCGGTAGCCAATGTGGCGGGAATCTGCAACCCCCGTGGCAACGTCTTGGGAATGATGCCCCACCCGGAAAGAGCCAGCGAGCCGTTGCTGGGCAGCGAGGACGGGGTGCGCCTCTTTCAGTCGATGATCCAGTCCCGATCCCAGGCATAAAATGCAAGCCAATCTGTCGATTACGGCTGAATTACTGGAACGGCACAACCTGACCCGGGCCGAATACGATCGCATCCTGTCGTTCCTGGGCCGCTCCCCCAACCTGACGGAACTTGGGATCTTCAGCGTCATGTGGAGCGAACACTGCAGTTACAAGAGTTCCAGGCTCCACCTGAAGCGGTTGCCCACCCAAGGCCCCCAGGTGCTGCAGGGACCCGGCGAGAACGCCGGGATCGTCGATATCGGCGACGGCTACGCGGTGGCCTTCAAGATCGAGTCTCACAACCACCCCAGCTTCATAGAGCCCTACCAGGGAGCGGCCACCGGAGTCGGAGGGATCTTGCGCGATATCTTTACCATGGGCGCCCGTCCCGTCGCTGCCATGAACTCCCTGCGCTTCGGGCCCCCCGATCAGCCCCGGAACCGGCAAATCATGGAGGGAGTGGTGGCCGGTATCGCCGGATACGGCAACTGTTTCGGGGTCCCGACCGTGGGCGGGGAGGTGGTGTTCGAGGAATGT
>JAPPFQ010000307.1 GCA_028875135.1 Acidobacteriota bacterium | reverse complement strand
TGCGCATGGGCGGCTTCCCCGTCGACAAGTCGGTCAGGACGGATTTCAAGCGACTCGGAGCCACCCGATTGATTCTGAAGGCGGTGGCCCGCCACGCGCCGGTTTCCCTGCAGGACCGCAAAGCCGGCGACAAAGGACGTCCGTCCCGGCAAGCTCCCGCCAAACCCAAGCAGGGAGAGGACGCGGCAAGCGGGGCCGATGATCTCTACACGCTCTCGGTGGACGTGGACCTGGTCAATGTCAACGTGGTGGTGACAGACGCCAACGGTAGATATCTGACCTACCTGACCAAGGAAAACTTCCGGATCTACGAGGACAGGGTCGAGCAGAAAATCACCCACTTTTCCCCGGTGGATGCCCCCTTCGCCGTAGGCCTGCTGCTGGACACCAGCAACAGCACCATCAACAAGCTGGCGCAGATCCAGGACGAAGCCATTCGCTTCATCGATCAGATTCATGCCGACGACGAAGTGCTGGTCATCTCATTCGACGATGAAGTGCATCTGGACAGTGACTTTACCCGCAGCAAGCGAGCTACCGAACGGGCAATCAGAGGAACCCGTACCGGGGGATCCACCCAGCTCCATGAAGCCGTCTACCTCGCCCTGCAGCAGAAGCTCCGTCCCAGGCCGGAACGAAAGGCCATGGTGCTCTTCACCGATGGCGTCGACACCGCCAGCCCCACTTCTACGCAGGGTGAAACGATCGAACTGGCCAAAGAGGCCGATACGCTCATCTACCCGATCTTTTTCGACACCCGCTACGACAGGGGGCGCCTGTCCCGCAATCCGAGACCGCCTTTGAGGAGGGGAGGTGGCACCCAAGGTATTCCGACCGGCGGGGGTCAGGTCGGGTTGCCGACCGGTGGGGGTGGGGTTGGGTTGCCGACCGGTGGGGGACGCGTCGGACTACCCGTGCCTTCTCGCCGCCCAACCTCTCGCCGCCTGCCTCCACCCAGCCGCGGTCCCCGATTACCCACCGGCGTCGGCCTCGGCCGAAGCGACGCGGAATACGAGCAGGGCCGCGAGTATCTGCAACAGTTGGCGGAAGTCACCGGAGGCACCCTTTACGTCTCCGAGGGCCTCCGCAACCTGGGCGATGCTTTCCGGGAGATCGCCGCCGAGCTGAGCAGCCAATACAGCCTGGCCTACAGTCCCACCAACAAGAAAAGAGACGGCAGGTTTCGCCGCATCAAGATCGTGACCAACCTCCCCGATGTCATCGTCAGAGCCAAGCGCGGCTACTACAGCCAACCCTTCTAGCAAGTTTGACCTTTAACAGCCTGTCAATCCACAATGGCGGCGAAGGGTTTCTCATGACAACGCTGAAACGGGTCACCAGGGAATGCTTGCGGCTGCGGCTGACGGCAGGTGTCGGAGCCATGCTCCTCTGTCTTGTGGAACCGGCGACGGGGCAGGTGGTCGTGAGCGGGACCGTTACCGATCAAGGCCTGAACCCCATCCGGGAGGTCAGTCTCCTCATTGAGAACAGCGGTGGTCCGGGGGTCGAGGTAACCACCCGTTCCAATGAACAGGGGACCTTCAGTTTCAACCTGGATCGAGCCGGGAGGTATCTCCTCCAGGCGAACCATGGCGACTACTACCCGATCGAGGACAAAACCCTGGACTTGATCACCGGGGTGAACCTCGTCAACATCGAGCTCATCTCCCTGGAGGAGTCTCGAATCACGGTCGATGTCTACCCTGACGACCATCTGTCGGTGGAGCAGGTCGCCATGTCACAGGCGCTGGAGGAAAGGGAGATCGACTCCATCCCCGTAACCCGCTCAACCAAACTTCGAATTCAAGGGGCCGCGGCGGTTTTGCCGGGCGTTTTGAGGGATCCGAAGGGTGACTTGCATTTTCATGGAAGCTCGGTGCAGGAGATGAACTGGTCCCTGGATGGATTCAACTTATCCGATCCTGCCTCGGGAAAGCTGGAGATGGGGCTGGGCGCCGAATCGGTCAAATCCCTGGATCTGTTTTCCGGGCGCTATTCGGCCGAGTTCGGCAAGGGGACGGGCGGCACCATGGTCCTCAATTCCCGGATGGGAGACGACCAGTTCAAGCAGCGGTTCACCAACTTCGTTCCCGGGATCGAATTTACCCGGGGACTCCGGTTCCGCGACTGGAGACCCCGCCACAATTTCTCCGGCCCCATCCTCAAGAATCGCGCCTGGTTCTTCAACAGCCTGGATCTCCTCTATGAGGAAAACATCATCCCCGAGCTGCCGGTCGGTCGGGACCGTCACGTATCCTGGGCCGTCAACAACAGCTTGCGAGTTCGAACCAAGCTCACGCCCCGCCACACGTTGAGCTCAGGGTTCGTGGTGGACTATCTCAACGCACCCAAATCGGGCCTTTCTCCCCTGAACCCGCTGGAAACCACTCTGGACAGAAGAGCGCGCAGGTACTTCTTCAATCTGAAGGATCAATGGGTTCCATCCCCCGAGAGTATCCTGGAATTCGGCTATGCGGCCTACCGCTCCATCAATCGACAGGTCCCTCAGGGAAGCCGGACCTACCGGATCACTTCCTTTGAAAGAGGTGGAAACTTCCCCATCGACACCCTGCATATCAGCAGCCGCGACCAGTGGAGGGCCGATCTGTTCAGTCCCCCCTGGGACTGGCTGGGACAGCACCAGACCAAGGCGGGAGCCAATCTCGACTATTCACGCTATTTCCAGGACATCCGGCGGTCCGCCATCGAATATTTCCGCCTGGACGGCACCCGTTCAAGCAGGCTGTCGTTCGGCGGCAGCGGCGAATTCAGTGAATGGAACCTGGAAACTGCAGCCTACCTGCAGGACCGGTGGGCCATCCAACCGCGTCTGGTGGCGGAATTGGGCCTGCGCTGGGATTGGGACCGCGTTGTTTCCCGCGGCGTGGTTACCCCCAGATTCAGCCTGGCTTTCATGCCTGTCGGACTCGACAGCACCAAGTTCTCGGCCGGCTTTGGCTGGATTCCGGCCACCACCTACTTCCGGGTCTTCACTCGACATAGAGATCAATATTCCATCTTTACCGACTTCGCCCCGGACGGCACCACTCCTCTGCTACCTCTCAACGCCAGATTCTTCACTCTGGAACGTTCCCTGCTCACTATCCCCAGGACACAGAATCTGAGCGCCGGCTGGCAACAGAAGCTGCCGTACGACACCGATCTCAACCTCAACTACCTGCGCAAGAGGATGCGGAACGGATATGCACAGGTCCCCATCTCAATCCGAACGATCCAGGACGCTCGCCTCCCTCCCGGGAGTCGAACCATCCACTATCGACTGCAGAACTTCAGGGAAAACACCTATGACTCGGTAGAGATCTCCCTAAGCAGACTGTTCCGGGCGCACCATCGCTGGTTCCTGAGCTACACCTATTCGCGAGCCCGTTCCAACGCCGCTCTGGATCTGGATACCGACGACCCTGTCCTGTTTTCCGACATCTCGGGGCGGCCTTCCTGGGATGTACCCCACCGACTGGTGTCCTGGGCATCGTTCCCTGTCGGGAAAAAGACTTCAGTGGCCCTCTTTGCCGAATGGCGTGACGGATTTCCCTTCAGCATCCATGACGACAACGGTAAACAGGTCGGCCGAATCAACAGTTGGCGACTTCCCCGGCACTTCAACCTGAACATCCACGTCCAGAGAACATTGACCTTCCTCGGACATCAGTGGTCGTTGCGGCCGGGGGTGGACAACGTGACCAATCGCCCCAACTACAACCTGGTCAACAACAACATCGATTCTCCCGAGTTCCACAATCTCTTCGGGCGATCCCCCAGAAAGCTGGTCGTTCGATTGCGCTGGCTGGGCAAGGCAGAGAACTGAGTGTCCTGTAACAGAAATAAGGTTACCATCTCCGATGGAGGTTCCACCGGGAAACGGTCGGCAGGAGAAGTTCGTCGCGTTTCAGCCAACAGGCACCGTTCTGCTTGCCCTCCCGGGAACCTCCATCGGCCCTCCGGGTTCGGGCGGAACGGCACCGTCTTCGTCGTCGCTCCTCCTCGCAATGAATAGCATTGGCTCGTCGTCGCTCCTAGAATACGGCGCCGTTGCGCTCCGAAACATGGCAACCCTATTTCTGTTACAGGACACTGAGCCGAGCCCGGGCGCACTTGCTATCAGACGGCGGAGCGGTTGGGGAGGGGAGTTCCCCGCCCGCCAGGGTGCAAGCCTGGATCGGCCCCTTCGGCGCAACCGCGCCCGAGTTTCTGCTTGTAATCCTCCCGGCGATGGTTCACACTCCAGCTACGTAAGGAAGAGATCGAGGCATGCCATGAGCTTGAGACTACTCTGCTCCATGACCTTGCTATTCTCGCTGGCCCTTTCCCTCCCTGTTGCCTTCCCGGCACAATCCTCGGTCGCCACCGAGGCTTTTGATCAAGGCCAGTACGGCACCGCCTATCAGCTTGCCCGTACCCTGGCCGAAGAGGGGGAT
>JAPPFQ010000733.1 GCA_028875135.1 Acidobacteriota bacterium | reverse complement strand
ATCCCCGCTCCCGGCACCCTGGAGGCCTATCAGAGATATCTTGAGATAGCCCCCACGGGGTCCCACGCGCTGGAGGCCAAGACGATGATCACGGCCTTTTCCCAAAAGGTGAAAACCACCTTCTCGGCAGCAGAGGAGAGAAAGAAGAAAAAGAACTGATCCCGCCTTGGCCCAATAGGCGACGGGGAGCCGGATCGGCCGCAATTGCTATCGGGGGTCCGGCCCGCCCAGACACCACCTGACGGCGTTCCGCACCAGGCGCTGGAACATCGGATGTTCCAGGGATTCCCGGGTGTGGCCGTTGGCCAGGTGGCAGAGCCGCCCCTGGCCGGCTTGGTAAGCCCAACCGGCCGCGCCCACCTTGCCCTGATCGGAGCGATTCCTCAGCAGCAACCCTACCTTCTGCGATTCATATGAGGGCGTGTGCTGCTCGTCGGCCACGAAGAAGCTGGTCACGCCCCGGGTAACGGGGTGCTCCCCATCCGCCACCTCCACCCCAAACCTCTCCAAGGGCCCGTGCCCCTCATAACGCCCTCCCACCAGGTCGAGGTAGGGGCCCTCGGGATAGAGGCCCATGGAATTGTGCAGGTTCAGAAATCCCCCTCCGGCTTCCACGAATTCCACCACCGCTTTCTGCTGCTCCATGGTCATCCACTGGCGGTAGGGACGGTCATTCCCCTCCGGCCACAGCATGCCGTCCTTCAAGATCACCAGAAGCTGGACCCGAGCCAGGTTTTCCGCTGACAGCGCCCGGAAGTCGACGGCAAAGTGAGGGGTCACCCCGGTCGCCTCGAAGACCGGTTTCAGCCCCTCCCGGATGTGCTCCGGCTCATGAAACCGGTCGCCGATCAGGACCAGGGCCTGAGGTCCCGCCCCTTGTCCGGGGGGTCCCTGCCGTCCGAAGGGTGCCGCGGGGACCGTCTGCTCCCGGAACAGGTGGGCGATGTCTTCGGCGGCGGGCTCACCGTATGGGGGCCAAGGATAGTAGGAGGCAGGCAACAGGATCCCCTTGCGGATCTCTTCCAGGGGCAGGCCCAGGGAGATCCCATAAGCCACCTGGCGGTGCAACTCGGCCAGATAGCGCATCTGGCGGCCCAGCAGATCCTTGCCCTCCCAGCTCCCGTAGCCCGGAACCACCTGTTTGGCCCCAAGCTGCTTCAGTTTTCGAAGCGTGGCCATCCAGGCCTGAGTATCCCGTCCCGACAGATCGGCCCGTGGGCCATGAATGACCATCCGGCCCGCAAAGAGGATCCGCTCCCGCGGCAGGTAGAAGGCAGTCGCCGGCGTTTTCCGGCCGTCGTCGCAGGGGATCGCTTCGATGAGCCGCGGTCCCTTCCCGAACGAGATCGTTGTCCGCGCCTCGGCAACCTCAACCACTTCAACGCCCCGCGCCTTGAGGGCCCGCAGCCTTTCGTCCTCCGGATCCGGTTCGCTGGTGAGCAACAACGAACGGACCGGCTTGGAGGCGGTTCGGCCAATTGCCTCCAGGAATGCTTCCATTCCGATCCCGTGCGGCAGGTCGATCAGAACCGTCCGATCCTCCAACTCGATCCAACCGCAGTTGGCGGAGCCGTAGCGGTCGGCGAATCCGGCCAGGTGGACCCCAGGCGCGATTTGCTGCACAAAATCGAGAGCTCGGGCCGAACCGCCTCCCGCGGCCACAAAGAGACATCCGATCAAGGGGCCGAATCTTGTCTGGAACACTCTGGTTTCTCCCTGTAGGAGCCGTCCCGTCGCATGAGACGGTGGCGCGGCCAAGTGACAAGTGGATAGTGGCTAGTGATCAGTGGATAGTTGATTGAGCCACACGTTAGGCAGCTTGTCGGTCTCGGTGCAGTCCTTCAAGAAGTGCCACCAAGTCATCGGGCACTTGTCTGTTCCCGAAATCCTCCGCTGACCACCCTTCACTCTTCACGTTTCTGAAGCACCCCTGTGTCACCCCGAAGGATCCATCCCTTCGTCGAGGGGGGCTGGCTAACCACGGATCAAGCCTTTCCCTCCTGGGTTTGCCCGCCAGGCTGCAAGTCCCCGGCCCGGGAGGAATCATTCCAAACCCCAGGCCATGATATGCTACAGGCCGCCGAATCGATTGCACTCCAAGGAGACAGCCCATGGCATCGGACACCGGAAACAGGCTGAAATGGCCGCTGATCGTCGCCGCAATCCTGGTCGTGCTGCGGATCGTGCTGGAACAACTGGGTGCGCCCGACTCGATCAACAACCTTCTGGGGGTCGCCTGGCTGCACTTTCTGGTGCCCTTCTACCTCGCCTACCAGGTCCAGGCGTCAGGGAGCGATCGGCCCTACCGAGCGCTTTTCAAGGACCTCTTCTTCTACACCCTCTACACCCGGCTGATGGTGCTGGTGACCTACTGGATGGCCTACCTTTGGCAGTGGCAGTCCCCCCGCTTCCTGCTCGCCCGGGGAGGAAACGTGGGCGAGGGTATCGACCCCTTTCAGGGCTACGTGGTGATTCCGGGGCGCAACCTGGTGGTCTGGATCGTGATGGCCATGGTCATCGGAATGGCGCTGGGCTCCGTCCTGCTCCTTGTCAAGAGGCGCGGCGACAAGGCCGCAGGGGCCGACGCGAGCTGATGGGCCCTGGTATGAGGGCTGCCAACGCTGCAATCGCGCAAAAGACCGGCCGCTTCAGGTCAGGTGGGCTCCCTGTGTCTCCACGTAGACCGCGTAGAGGGACTGACTCCCTGTCATGAACAGCCGGTTTCGCTTCGTTCCCCCGAAACAGACGTTGGAGCAGATCTCCGGCAGCCGGATCAGGCCGATGCGGTCGCCGTCGGGGGCGAAGATGTGCACCCCGTCGTAACCGTCCCCCACCCAACCGGCGCTGGCCCAGACGTTGCCGTCGGTATCGGCCCGGATGCCGTCGGCGAAACCGGTCTTGCCTTCAAGCTCCATGGAAGCGAACTCGCGTCCGTTTCGCAAATATCTCTGGTCCACCACGTCCCAGACCTTGATGTTCTTGGGTGCGTCCGGATAGTGTGAGGCCCCGGTGTCGGCCACGTAGAGTTTCCTGTAGTCGGGAGAAAAGCAGAGCCCGTTGGGTTTGTAGATGTCGTCCGCCACCTTTTCCAGTGTGCCCTGGCGAGGGTCGACCCGGTAGATGGCTTCCTTCTGGTAGGGCTGGAGGGATCCCGTGTCGGCCCGGTGCCCCTCGTAGTTCATCAGGCTGCCGTATCCGGGGTCGGTAAACCAGACGGCTCCATCGTCGGGGTGGACGACGGCATCGTTGGGAGCGTTGAGCGACTTGCCCCCGTGGGAATCGGCCAGTACCGTGATTCCTCCGTTGAACTCGTAGCGCACCACCCTGCGGTTGCCGTGCTCGCAGGCGATCTGCCGGCCCTGAAAATCAAAGGTGTTCCCGTTGGAATTCCCCGAGGGGAAGCGAAACCGCCGGGCCACGTGACCGTCTTCCTCCAGCCAGCGGAGCTGCTCGTTGTTGGGGATGTCGCTCCACAGCAGGTAGCGGCCGACGCCGTTCCAGGCCGGCCCTTCGGCCCACAGGGTCCCGCGGTGCAGGCGCAGAATGGGTGAGTTTCCCAGCTTGTACTTGAACCGCTTGTCGAGAGCCACCACGTCGGGCTCCGGATAGCGCACCGGCTCCGCCTCGGGACCGAAATTGCGGCCGAAGGCCTCGGAGGTCATGGCGGTGACGGCTGCGATCTTCCCGGCCGCCCGCAGAAATTCCCGGCGCTCCATGGGCCCGTTTTTTGCTACATTGGATTCCTGTCTCATGACCAAGGGGACCTCCTTTGCTTGTTGAATGAATCGACTCCCGCCGCCGGCAGCCTGCTCCCGGCAGCAATTTTCCAGCTTCCCGATTGCCGTTCTTAAAAGCTCGCCGTGCCGGATGCAGAACCGGCTCGGACCGTGCCGAGAGTTTACGGAGTAACGTCCCAAACCACAAAACAAAAAGAATGCCTCTCATTCCGCCATACCCCCCGAAGAATTCTCCGGCCGGACTGCTCCGCGAGCTGAAACCGATGGTTTCCCTGTCGGTCCCGGTGGTCATGACCGAGTTGGGCTGGATGACCATGAGCCTGGTGGACACCATGATGGTGGGACGCCTGAGTGCGGAAGCCATCGGGGCGGTAAGCATCGGAACAGCGGTATTCCTGGCGGCGACCATCCTGGGAATGGGCCTGTCATTGGGATTGGACACGCTGGTATCGCAAGCCCACGGAGCCAATCAATGGAGGGAGTGCCAGGGATGGCTGGTGCACGGTATTCACCTCAGCCTTCTGCTCAGCCCCCTCATGATGTTCGTTCTCTGGGGAAGCCTGCCCTACCTGGACCTGTGGGGCTTCCACCCCGACGTGCTGGCGCTCACGCCGCCCTACCTGAAGGCGGTGAGCTGGGGCATTTTCCCCCTGATGCTCTATAACACCTTTCGCCGCTACCTGCAGGGAATCGGGCGAGTCAAGGGAATCATGATGG
>JAPPFQ010000036.1 GCA_028875135.1 Acidobacteriota bacterium | reverse complement strand
TGGTAAAGGTGGGAGTCATCCAGATCGACCGCGCCATCTTCGAGTCGGAGGAGGGGAAGGCCGCCATGGGTGACCTGCAGAAGAAGGTGGATGCCAAGCAGGAGGAGTTTGCCAAGCAGCAAAAGGAAATCCAGGATCTGCAGGGCCAGATACAACGCCAGGGAGCCACCTTGAACCAGGAAGCGCAAGCGGCCCTCGCCAGGAACCTGGAAAGAAAGCAGATTTCTTTCCAGCGGGCTACCGAGGACGCTCAGCGGGAGTTCAATCAACTCCGGACCGACATCTACAACAGGATCGGCAGAAAAATAGCCGCCG
This sequence comes from Acidobacteriota bacterium, assembly GCA_028875135.1. Lineage (GTDB taxonomy): Bacteria > Acidobacteriota > Terriglobia > Versatilivoradales > Versatilivoraceae > Versatilivorator. The sequence continues at coordinate 4,140 of JAPPFQ010000036.1, read as the reverse complement.
AGGTCCAAAAATATGCGTCTGAGAACAACTTCTACCTGATTCTGAATTCATCCAGCCAGAACAGCCAGGTTCTGTTCAGTGACAACTCGGTAGACATCACCTCCGACATTATCAAGCGGTTCAACCTGGCCCAGACCTCCCCCGCCGCTCCCGCCGCGGCGACCCCAGCCGCCCAGTAGCGGACAGATCCGTCAGGAACACAGCCGCGCCGGAGGGGACCCGCAGTCCTCTTGCCGGAATGCCTCCTGCTGCTGACCCTGCTGCAAATTCCGCGATGGTTGAGCCTTTTGCAAAATTCCGCAGGAGGTCTGCCGGGAATGGCCGCAACAGGCACAAGAACACCAATGGTGACTCTTGTGTTTTTCGTGGTTGGACGGCATTTTCAACAGGTCGCACCGCAAACTGAAAAAGGCAGAACCTCGGGTTTTCCGGCAAGATGACCCGCCCCGCGACGCACTTGCAAAGAGCTCGGTCGTCAATGCGGATCCAGCCCGGCCTGCGCGCGCTCATCGCTCAATCGAGTCTCAACCCGGTCTGAACCTGCAAACGCTGTTGTTGGAGCTGCACTCCCAAGCCCACCCCCGACCTCCCGGCCGCATCTCCCTCGCTTGCGACGCTCCTGTGGCGCCAGGTGCGGGTGGCTGTCTTTGTAAGTTGTTGAAAATAAGAGTGTGATCGAAAGATTCGATAGAGATGGCTCAAACAAAGCGTGGTCGGCCCGAAGAATTGTGTTGCAATCCCGCACGGAGTCATTGTAAGTTTTAGGCACTCCCTCCGAGCAACATTCTACAGATTCCAAACCAAATCTTGCCGAAAGAGAACGGCGGAGGATGCTATGCCGACTGTCTCCGGTGTGTGCCGAATTGCGTCCAGGATTGCCCCTTTTCGCAGGGGTATTCCAACGCTTCTACTGCTGCTTCAAGAGAGCGTCCTGCTGGCGCAAGGGACTGGAACGAGCCCTTGGGTCATGGCTGTCGACGAGTTGTCGGATACGTTTACAGGACCCTTGGCGAAAGGGCTGTCACTGATCGCCATTGTGGTTGGAGGTTTGATGTTTGCCTATGGTGAAGGGGGGTCCAAGCGAGCCCTGGCCGGCACCATTTTCGGGTTGGGCATGGCTCTGGGAGCTGCCAATTTCATGCAGTGGCTGTTTGGGGTGTGACGGCGAAATGACAGGAAAACGTCGATGGACCGGCTATCCCGTCCTGAGCCGGCCGCTGATGATTCTGGGCGTGGAAAGGCGCTGGTTTCTCTTGAGCGCGACGCTGTCAGTGTCGCTTTGGAATGCCGGCGACTCCCTTCTGGCGGCAATCTTTGTCCTGGGTTTGCTGCTTGCCGCCGGCCGACTGGCTTGGAAGCAGGACCCCAATATGCTGAGCCTGCTGCGCGAAGCTGCCCGAACCAGAGTGCGGTACGACCCCGGCAAATGGACGGAGACACCTTGGTATCTGGATCTCCGGTAGGTGACCTCGGATGAACCTGAATTCTGAAGCCCGGGACTACGGCAGATCGGGAGCCCTTGCCGAAGAGATTCCCTATTGGGGGTGGCTTCCGGATGGGCAAACCTGTCTCACTCGGGCCGGCGAGCTCCTGGCCGCCGGCCGGTTGGCGCCAATGGGGATCGATGGACGGCGGCCCGAACAATTGGATCGGGTGCTGGATCGATGGCAGCGGCTGCTGTCCGACATCGGTCCTCGCACCCGGCTCTACTTCTATCTCCTTCGCCGCCCCAGTCGGTTGAATGAGGTCCGGCAGCATGACGGCGACGTCGGCAAGCTCTCCCAGCATCACAGGCGCCGGTTTCTGGCAGGCCGGATTCGGGAGATGCAGACCTTTCTGGTTTGGTGCCATGACCCGCAGTTGAGGTCTGCCGTCCATCGGGACTCCGGCTGGATGTCCTACGCTCGCAGTTGGCTGGCTCAACAGGGCGGAATCTCTGAATCGGCGTTCCTTTATTCGGCCGTTCAAGCCGCAGCCGATCGTTTTCGCCAGCTCGTGCAAGCCCATCGGACCCTGGTGGACGATCTCACTCCCATTGAGTTGCTGACTCCCGAGGCTGGATCGCGCCTGTTGAGCGAATTGATCAACCGTCCCGGCATTCCCTGGGACGGAGCCACCGGAAGCGGGCTCAATTGGCGCCTGGCCCTTTCCGAGCTGGAGGCGGAACGCCGCCATCTGCGCCTGGATGGCGAGCCGGTAATTCTCTACTCGCTGCTGTCTCCTCCTGGCGAAGCCTCTGCGAATCTGCTCAACGATCTCTACGGCCTGGACGCCACTCTGACGGCGTCCCTGGAATGGAGGCCTCTTGAGCCGGACCAGGCTCGAAAGAGAATTCGATCGGCACGCCGACACTATTTCGCCAAGCGCTACTCCCTGGCAGCTCACATGCAGGAAAAGGAGGGAACGGATACGGCAATGCTGGACTCGGCCGCCGAGGTCGAGTCGGAGCGGCTCGGGGATGCTCTGGTAGAGCTCGAAGCCGACGGAATTGCGTACGGTGACATGGCGCTGTGTATTGCGTTGCACGGAGACCTGGAAAAGATCGAACGCCTGGACGGCGATGTGCGGCGTATCTTCTCCTCCCATGACGCCAAGGTCATCCGGGAGGGTTACGGACAGTTGCCGGCCTGGTTCTGTCGCTGGCCGGCGCAGCCCAGAAAGCGTCAGGTTCGCACCCTGTTCGGCTCCGCCGGTCTGGCCGCCTGCCTGGCTCCCATCTTCGGTCCTCCGGTCGGATACTCGACCAGCAGGCACTTGAAACGCCCCGCACTGGCGATCCTCGAAACCCGTTGGAATACCCCCTACCACTTTGACCTCTTTGACGGCGATGTGGGGCACACGCTGGTGCTGGGGGCGACCGGAAGCGGCAAGTCCTTCCTGCTGAATTTCCTGCTGGTCTCGTCCCTTCAGTACCGTCCCAGGGTCCTGATACTCGACCTGGGCGGGTCGTACCGTTGGCTCACCGCCTTTCTGGGGGGAAGCTACCTGGAGATGGCTCCGTCCGGAGCCCTCAATCCCGCCTTTAACCTGCGGCCGTTCTCCCTGCCTCCCACCGAGCGGACCTATCAATTCCTCACCGGTTGGGTGGTTCGCCTGTTGCGACTGGGCGGGTGGACGGTGGAAGGCGACGACACCAATGAAATTCGCAGCCGCCTTCAGGATATTTATCTGTTCACGCCCGAACGCCGAACATTGAGCAACCTGGTGCGGGCCCTTCCCAGCAGGATGTGGCCGGCAATGTCGCGCTGGCATGGCGATGGAGCCTGGGCAAGCTATTTCGACCACTCCGCCGCCGGGGCGGACCTCGACCTTAAAGACTGGCAGGTCATCGATCTCGCCGGAGCAGCGGAACATGAAGACCTCTGCGAAGCAGCCCTGTTCTACTTGCTGGAGCGCCTGCGACTGGAGCTGGAAGACCCTGCCGACATCGCCCGGGTGAAGCTCATGGTAGTGGACGAAGCCTGGCGTTACCTGCGAGACCCCGCCGTTGTGGCTTACCTGGCCGAATCCGCAAAGACCTGGCGCAAGCGAAACGCCGCCCTAGTCATGGCCACCCAGTCGGCGGTGGATATCACCGGAACCGCCGCCGCCGAACCACTCCTGGAGTCCATGCCGACCAAGATATTTCTGGCCAATCCGGATTTGCCCTCTCAGGCCGGCCAGGTGTTTCGGCTCAATGAACGGGAACTCGAACTGGTCAGAGAACTGGTTCCCAAGCGGGAGCTCTACCTGCGGCGTCCCAATTCGACCGGAGTGCTGCGGCTAAACGTCGATCCAAGGAGCTATTGGCTCTATACCTCCTCGCCGCCGGATGCGGAAAAGAGGAGCAAGTTCATCGAGCGATACGGGTTGGAACAGGGCATTGAACGGTTGTCCGAGGGGGTGACGGGGTGAGCGCGGCGCTACTCAGGGGAATCCCGTTTTCCACCTTCGCGTTCCTGGTGGCGTGCTGGACGTTGCTCCCGGGCGTCGCGACCGGAAGCGGCGTGCTTCGGATCAAGGAGAGGCAGGATCAAATTGTCGAGATCCGGACCAAGGTTCGACATACCTCCGTGCTGGTTCTCCCAAAGACTGAGAATATCCTGGACTTCGTTGTTGGCGACTCCGACTACTGGCACCTCAGCGGGGCAGCCAACCTGG
>JAPPFQ010000726.1 GCA_028875135.1 Acidobacteriota bacterium | reverse complement strand
GAACTCCCGGGAGCGGTTTTCCGGGAGAACGGAAATCTGTTGGTCTTCATTTGCGAGAGTCCGGGAAGCGGGTTTCCGGTTCCTTCCGACTCCCAGTTCCGCCGGGAAGAGTTCAGAGGCCCTCATCCCTCGGGCACCGTCGGCTTCCACATTCACAACCTCGACCCGGTGGACAGGAATCGCCTGGTCTGGCATTTGAACTTCCAGGACGTGGTGGAAACCGGCAGACTCTTCGGGGACGGCCAGTTGCACCCGGAGCGAATCATCTCTCTGGCCGGTCCCTCGGTCAGGCGGCCTCGCCTGCTCAGGACCCGCTTGGGCGCCTCCACCAGGGACCTCACCCAGGGAGAGTTGACCGAGGGCGAATCCCGCATCATCTCGGGGTCGGTCCTGTCCGGCCGGACCGCCTCGGGCGAGATCTTCGGCTTCCTGGGGCGCTATCATCAACAGATTTCCGTTCTCCCGGAAAACCGCTCCCGGGAGTTCCTGGGGTGGCTCTCACCCGGGGTCAGTCGCTATTCCACCATCAACACCTACCTGTCCAGGCTGCTCCCGGGCAGGAAATTCCGCTTCACCACCTCGACCAACGGATCCTCCAGGGCCATGGTTCCCATCGGAATGTACGAGCGCGTCTTTCCCTTCGACATCCTTCCGACTTTCGTACTGAGAGCCCTGCTGGCGGGCGACAGAGAGAAGGCCGAAGAACTGGGGTGCCTGGAGCTGGATGAAGAGGACCTGGCCTTGTGTTCGTTCGTCTGCCCCGGCAAGGTCGAGTACGGACCCCTCCTGCGACAGGTTCTGACCACTATCGAGAAGGAAGGCTGATGAAGTTCCTGCGCACCATTCTGGATTCACAGGCCAAGCATTTCCACAAGGGCGGTGCGCTGGAACGCGCCTATCCCTTCTACGAAGCGCTGGACACATTCCTGTTTACGCCGGGACAGGTCACCAAGGGCAGTTCCCACGTACGGGACGGACTCGACCTGAAGCGCATGATGGTGACGGTGGTCATCGCTCTCATTCCCGCGGTGTTCATGGCCATGTACAACACCGGCCTGCAGGCCCATCGGGCCATCTCCCAGGGAGCGCTTCCCCTGGAAACCTGGCAGACGGCGGTCATGATCCAGTTGGGACTGGGCGGGTTCGATCCGGGCGACCCATTGGCCTGCATGCTGCACGGTGCGCTCTACTACCTTCCCGTGCTGCTGGTGACCTTCCTGATCGGGGGCCACTGTGAGGCCCTTTTCGCTGTCGTCCGCAGGCACGAACTCAACGAGGGATTCCTGGTGACGGGAATGCTCTTCCCCCTGACCCTGCCGCCAACCATTCCCCTATGGCAGGTGGCCCTGGGCATTGCCTTCGGGGTGATCATCGGCAAGGAGATCTTTGGGGGGACGGGAATGAATATCCTGAACCCGGCGCTGACGGCCAGGGCCTTCCTCTTCTTTGCCTATCCCGCCGAGATCTCGGGGGACAAGGTCTGGGTGGCGGCCCAAACCAGCGCCGACGGCGTCAGCGGGGCGACCTGGCTGGCCGAGGCGGCCACCCTGGGGCACCAAGTGCTCCTGGAGGGACTGAGCTGGTGGGACGCCTTCCTGGGACTGATCCCCGGGTCCATGGGCGAGACCTCGACCCTGGGATGCCTCATCGGGGCCTTGATTCTGATCGTGACAAAGGTGGGCTCCTGGCGCATCATGTTGAGTGTGGTGGTAGGCTCCCTGGCGGCCTCGACCCTGCTCAATGCCATCGCCTCCGACACCAATCCCCTGCTGGCCGTCCCCTTCGGATGGCACGTGGTCCTGGGGGGATGGGCCTTCGGAGCGGTCTACATGGCTACCGACCCCGTCTCGGCCTCCCACTCCAATATGGGCCGATACATCTATGGTCTGTGCATCGGGATCCTGGCTATCCTGATCCGGGTGGTCAACCCGGCCTACCCCGAGGGAATGATGCTGGCCATTCTGTTCGTCAATCTGTTTGCCGGCCTGATCGACTACTTCGTGGTTCAGGCCAACGTCAAGCGCAGGAGGGCCCGCTATGCAGCATAGCGTCGGCTACACCATTCTCTTTGCCGGCCTGATTTGCGTCGCCTGCGCCGTGCTGGTCTCCTCCTCGGCCGTGTCGCTCAGCGAAATGCAGCAGGCCAACGCGGCCCTGGACAAGCGCAAGAACGTCCTGCTGTCGGCAGGCCTGGCTCAACCCACCGACAAGCTGGACGCCGCCCGGGTTCAGGAACTGTTTCGGACGGTGAAACCGGTGGTCATCGACCTGCAGTCCGGAGAGGCGGTTCCCGGCATCGACCCCTCCACCTTCGATCAGAGGAAAGCCCGAAACGATCCCGATTCCAGCCGTGAAGCCCCTCCCAACAACTCGAGCATCAGCCGTCTGCCCAATCAGGCCGTGGTCTACCAGGTCCTGAACGACTCCGGGGAACTGCAGATGGTGGTGCTGCCCATCGAGGGATACGGACTCTGGTCCACCCTCTACGGCTTCCTGTCCCTGGACGCCGATACCAGGACGGTGCGGGGGCTCACCTACTACCAACACGGCGAGACCCCGGGACTGGGGGGCGAGGTGGACAATCCCCGCTGGAAGGCCCGCTGGCCCGGCCGGATCGCCTTCGACAGTGCCGGTCAGACGGTGATCGAAGTGATCAAGGGGCAGGCCGGTCCACCCGAGGAGGATCCTCATCGGGTTGACGGACTGGCCGGCGCCACCATTACCAGCCGGGGCGTCACCAACATGCTGCGGTTCTGGCTGGGAGAAAACGGATTCGGACCCTTTTTGAAGAGACTTCGCGACACTCGCAAGTCATCCTGAGGAAGCGAAATGGCAGGTCCCGGGCGCAAGGCGCTACTCGATCCACTCTTTGAAAACAACCCCATCGCCCTGCAGGTGCTGGGGATCTGTTCGGCCCTGGCCGTGACCACCAAGATGGAGACCTCGGTGGTGATGTGCGGGGCGGTGATCTTCGTTCTGACCTTCTCCAACTTCTTCGTCAGCCTGCTTCGCAACAATATCCCCAGTTCCATACGCATCATCGTGCAGTTGACCATCATCTCGTCCCTGGTGATCATCGCCGATCAGTTTCTGAAGGCCTACCTCTACGACATCAGCAAGCAACTGTCGGTGTTCGTGGGTTTGATCATCACCAACTGCATCATCATGGGCCGGGCTGAAGCCTTTGCCATGCAGAATCGGCCCAGCCTGAGCATCATGGACGGCCTGGGCAACGGCTTCGGTTACAGCCTGATTCTGTTGGCCACCGGCTTCTTCCGGGAACTGCTGGGGTCCGGAAAACTCTTTGGCCACACCGTGTTCCCCCTGGCGACGGAGGGTGGGTGGTACTCGCCCAACGGATTGATGACCTTGTCGGCCGGCGCGTTTTTCATTATCGGCGGCTTCATCTGGGCTCTGCGTGTCTGGAAGCACGACCAGGTGGAAGAGGAGGGTTGAACGGCATGCTGGAACATTATCTCGGTCTGGCGGTCAAGACGATTTTCGTGGAGAACATGGCCCTGGCCTTCTTTCTGGGCATGTGCTCGTTCCTGGCGGTATCCAAGAAGATCAACACCGCTATCGGCCTGGGCCTGGCGGTGATCTTCGTGCTCACCGTGACCGTGCCGATCAACAACCTGCTGTTCAACTACGCCCTCACGGGCGGGGCTCTCTCCTGGCTCCATCCCGATCTGGCGGGCTACGACCTCTCCTTTCTGGGATTCCTCTGCTATATCGGAACCATTGCCGCCATGGTCCAGATCGTGGAGATGACCCTGGACCGCTTCGTACCCACCCTCTACGCGGCGCTGGGTGTGTTCCTGCCCCTGATTGCCGTCAACTGCGCCATTCTGGGCGCCTCGCTTTTCATGGTGGAGCGGGACTACAACTTCGGTGAGAGCGTCGTTTTCGGCCTGGGTTCGGGGATCGGCTGGTTCCTGGCGGTGGTGGCGCTGGCCTCCATCCGGGAAAGAATGCACTACAGCAACGTGCCCCCGGCGCTGAGGGGGTTGGGCATGACCTTTATCCTGACCGGCCTGATGGCCATCGGGTTCATGGCCTTTGGAGGCATTCAGCTCTAGGAAACAAGCCGGCCCGACAGGCCGGAGTTCGGTAAAGCATCGCAGGAGGAACGGTTCCTCATGACTGTCACTGTGATTCTGGGCGTGATCATGTTCACCGTGGTCATCCTTTCGCTGGTGGTGGTGTTGATGGTCGCCAGAAGCAAGCTGGTGGCCGGCGGCGAAGTCGACATCGTGATCAACGACGACGCCGACAACGCCATCAAGGTACCCGCGGGAGGGACCTTGCTGGGCGCCCTGGCAGCCCAAAAGATCTTCATCCCTTCGGCCTGCGGGGGCAAGGGGAGCTGTGGCGTCTGCAAGGTGGACGTCTTCGAGGGCGGCGGCGCCATGCTGCCCACCGAGCCTCCCCACATCACCCGCAAGGAGGCTCGGGAAGGGTGCCGGCT
>JAPPFQ010000123.1 GCA_028875135.1 Acidobacteriota bacterium | reverse complement strand
CAAGTACACCGTGGACGAGCATTCCCTCCTGACAGTCAAGAACCTGGAAGATCTCTATCGCGAGCGAAGTCCTCGCTTCGGCGAGATTCTCAGGGGCCTGGAACGCCCCGATCTGCTGCTCTTCTCCCTGCTGTTCCACGACGTCGGGAAAGCCGAGCCGGGCAACCATTGCGAGAGGAGCCTGGCGGCCATCAATCGGATTGCCGAGCGGATTCAACTGCCCCAGGCCGATCTCGAAACGGTCCGATTCCTGGTCAGCGGCCACCTGGAGATGTCCAACACCTTTCAGCGCAGAGACGTGACCGATGAATCCGTGATCAAGCGTTTTGCCGAGTTCGTGGGCAACCAGGACAACCTCCGCCTGCTCTGCCTGGTGACCTACGCCGACATAACCGCCGTCAGTCCCGAGGCGCTGACCTCATGGAAGGAAGACGTATTGTGGCAGCTCTACGTGGAGACCAATGCTCAACTGACCCGGGACTTTGCCGACGAGCGCTGGCACCTGAACGGGGATTCCGGCTTGATGGAAGAGGTTTCCGCCCTGGTGGGGGAGCGCGCCGACAGCTCGCGACTGCAGAATTTCCTGGATGGATTTCCGCGGCGCTATCTGCGCTTCACTCCCAGGGAACACATCGCCCAACACTATCGTTTGTCTGAAGGAATCCGATCTCCTACCGATATCGTCAGCCGGCTGACCCGGCATCGATCGACCTACCGGCTTACCTTCATGGCCCTGGACCGCCCCAACCTGTTCGCCAAGTTGACCGGGGTTCTGGCCTGCTACGGAATGAACATCGTTCGGGGGCAGGCTTTCGCCAACAGCCACGGCTTGATCCTGGACTTGATCGAGTTCGAAGACCGGCTGCACACCTTCAAAATGAACCGGAGCGAGATGGATGCCTTTCAGAATACGCTGCGTGAAGTGGTGCTGGGGCGCCAGGATCTGGCGGTGTTGCTCCAGAAAAGGGAAAGTAGTATTCTTTTTCGGTCCAAGAGTTGGAGTCCGATCCAGACCTTTGTGGGTTTCGATGACCATGCCTCGGACAAGTACACCCTGATGGAAATCGTGACCCGAGATCGGTTTGGTCTCTTGTATACTATTGCCACCACCCTGGCGAGGAACGACTGCAACATCGACGTCGCCCTGATATCCACCGAAGGACACAAAGCCATTGACGTCTTTTACTTGACTCAGGCAGGAGGAAAGTTGACCTCTCTGCCTCAGAAGGCGCTGGAAGAGTCGTTGCATCGGGCTCTGGACGGATCCTGATCCGGATCGGGCTCGGCCCGGAGGGTAGGAGCCAAGAGCCCGGCAACGATATGCCGTTATCCAAGTCGTGGCTCCATCAAGCTGGACCCGGAGTAGTTATTTGTTTCAAAATCGGCATAGCTGGCTACCGCTACCAGGAAGGGGAAATCCATGAAGCTCGTGAAATGCATCATTCGGCCGAATAAAGTAGAGGAAGTCCGAGAGGCTCTGTCGCAGGTCAACGTTTCCGGGATGACCGTATCGGAAGTACGCGGTCATGGCCGCCAAAAAGGCCACAAGGCCATTTATCGGGGCCGGGAATACAGCGTGACCCTTCTGCCAAAGATGATGATCGACCTGGTGCTGCCGGATGATCAGGTGGACGAGGTGTTGAAGGTCGTCATCGAGACCGCCAGAACCGGAGAGATCGGAGACGGCCGGATTTTCGTCCTTCCGGTAGACGAGGGATACAACATCCGCACCGGAGAGAAGGACGTCAATTGACCCCGTCAACCGGCGAGGGATTGTCGATCGCAGGTTTTTGATTTTGGATCTGCGACAGACAATGCCGGCGGAAGAATCGACGGTAATTTTCAGATCAAACCCAAATTCTCCAATCCAAAACTCACAATTCCCCACCCAGTCCGGCCACGATTTCCCGGTAGTGGCTTCGGACCCGTCCGGTGGTAGCCCGGTAGTGGTCGGTGAAGGCTTCCGGGGATTGGCAGTAAGGAGCCCTGGGTTCCCCCAGCAGGAGAATCAGCTTGCGAATGTGCCTCGGGTCGCGAGAGATGGTGGAGACGCCGTCGGTAGCCGCGATTCGGAGGCTGTTTTCCAGCCGGCGCAGAAACCGGTAGCCCTCCGACAGGTCGTGAACCGCACCCTCGTCCAGGAGCCCCAGTCTTTGCAACCGACCCATGGCCGTTAACGTGTGGGGGATGCGGAGCTCGGGGTACTCCCCTCCATACTTGAGCTGCAACAACTGAGTGGCGAATTCCACATCCTGCAGGCCTCCGGCCCCGGCTTTCAAGTGGAAGCGGGCCTGCTGGGCCTCTCTCCCCAGCTCGACTTCCATGCGACGGCGCAGGTGAGCGACCCGGGAGACCTCTTCCGGGCTCAACTCCGGCTCATAGACAAAATCGTCGATCATGGCGCCGATCTCTCGCTGCAGGCGGCCTCCACCCGAAATGAAGCGGTGGCGGGACAGCGCCAGGCGCTCCCAGGCTTCCGCGCGTGTGGCCAGGTATTCGCGGTAACGGGATGCGGGAGTGACCAGTTCCCCCTTGCTCCCCATGGGCCGCAGCCGGGTGTCGATGCGGTAAATGGTCCCCTCGCCCTGTGACACCGAGAGGATTTCGTCGAGGCGCTCGACCAGGCGGACGCAGCGTCGCTGGCTCTCCCAGGCTTCCGCGGGATCCTGGTCGGCGTAGAAGTAGACCAGGTCCAGGTCGGAGTGGTAGCTCAGGTCGTTGCCACCCAGCTTCCCCAAGGCCAGTACGGCCACCTGCTCCCGCGCCCACCCGGTGAAGCCCGGGCCGAAGCGGTCTTCCAGGCTTTCGCAGGCCAGGTCGAAGGCGGCCAGGAGGCAGCACTCGGCCAGGGCGGCCATCTGCTTCCCGACCCGGTCCCGGCTCAACTCACCCAGGACGTCCTTCATCCCGATTCGGAACATCTCGGTCTGCTGGTACCGCCTCAGGCAGCCGCGTTTCTCCCGATCGTCGCCGGCTTCCCGGAGCAGGGAGCCCAACTCGGCCGAGAAGCGCGAGAGTGTCTTCTGCCGTTTCAATTCCTCGGGGCGAACCAGGGTGTCGAAGAATTCGGGCCGCCTGCAGAGAAAATCCGAAAGAAACCGGCTGGAGGCGAGCAATCTCAGGAGTCGAGCCAGAACCCCCGGCGACTCGTTCAGCAACCCGTAGAGCGAATCCCGATCGCCCAGGGCATCGGCGAAACTCTCGAATGCCGACAGGCCGGCGTCGGGGTCGGGGCTGGCCTGCAGTCCGCTCAGCAGCCCGGGCATCAGGTTGGCCAGCAGGTTTCGCATCCTGGAAGGCGCATGGGCGAAGGACGGAGCATCCCGCAACAGGATGATCTGGTGGTAAGCGGTTCTCAAGTCCGAGAATCCGCGGTCGGCAAGCATCTGGTGGGCTTGCTGCTCCGGGAGTCCCGATTGGAGCACCAGAGCCGCTTACCTGATCTCGACGCCCGCGGCGCCCCCTCGACGCCAGGCCACCAGGTCTGCGAACATGCGGTGCACTAGCGCGGTGTGCCGGGCGTAGGTTTGCCGCAACCCTTCCACGGTTTCCGCGAGGTTGGCGCCGCCGATCCCCATTCGCCGGGCGCACTTGTAGAGGTCCTCTTCCTTCCGCGGCAATTCGTGAGTCTGGAAATGAAAGACCATCTGGAGCTTGTGTTCCAGGTCGCGCAGAAACCGGTAGGCTTCCTGCAAACCGCGATGTTCCCGGGCATTGAGGAATCGGGCCCGGTGCAGCTCCTCCAGGGCGCGCACCGTCCGTCCCTGCTGAAGGTGCGGTTGCCGGCCTCCGTAGATGAGTTGGAGTGCCTGGACAAAGAACTCGAGCTCGCGAATGCCGCCCTCACCCAGCTTGACATGCAATCCCTGTTTCCCCGTTGAATCCAGCTTGGCGTTGATGCGGTTCTTGATCTCCTGAAGCTCGTCCAGAGAGGCGAAGTCCAGGAACTTGCGGTAGGTAAAGGGTCGAAAGGTCTCGCAGAAAGTCTTTCCCAGTTCCCTGGATCCGCCCACCGGCCTGGCCTTGATCAGGGCCAGTCGTTCGAAGGTTTCCCCCCAGCTTCCATAGTAGTTGCGGTAGTCGGTCAGCGAGGCTGCAATGTTGCCGGAGCCGCCTTCGGGCCGCAGCCGCAAATCCACCCGGTAGAAGGCCCCTTCAACGGTCGACTCCGACAGGGCCTGGGTGATCATGCGAGCCAGCTTGGTGAAGAAGTCACGATTCGAAACGGTCTTGGGAGGACTGCTCGAGAGCGGGGCATGGGAGCCGGCCTCCGTGGCGACAGTCTGACCTTCCTCCCCGTCGTAGCAATAGATCAAGTCGATATCGGAGCTGTAGTTGAGCTCCTCGCCGCCCAGCTTGCCCATGCCCAGCACGGTGAAGCGGGCCTCCCTCACGCCGCCCCGGCCGTCGGGCGCTTGGGGGACCCCGTGCCGGTTCACCAGGCGAGCCCGGCAAATCTCGTACACGCGGTCGATGAC
>JAPPFQ010000700.1 GCA_028875135.1 Acidobacteriota bacterium | reverse complement strand
CCAGCAACCCCTCCTCCCTGATCAGGCGACGGGCCATGTGAATGGCCTGTTCGTTGGTGACCCGGATCACCTCGTCGATCACTCCCGTGTTGAGAATGTCCGGAATAAAGCCGGCCCCGATGCCCTGGATCTCGTGCCACCCGGGGCTCCCGCCGGAGATTACCGCGGAATCTTCCGGTTCCACGGCGATGGCTTGAAAGCCCGGCTTCCTGGACTTGAGGATCTCCCCCACTCCGGTGATGGTGCCGCCCGTGCCGACGCCTCCCACAAAGATGTCGATCCGGCCCTCGGTATCTTTCCAGATCTCCTCGGCAGTCGTCTCGCGGTGAATCTTGGGATTGGCCCGATTGCGGAACTGCTGGGGTATCCAGGAATTGGGTGTCTCGGCGGCCAGTTTCTCGGCGGCCCTGATAGCCCCCTTCATGCCCTCGAATCCGGGAGTCAGAACCAGTTCAGCGCCGAAGGCCCGGAGGAGCGTGCGCCGTTCCAGGCTCATGGTATCGGGCATGGAAAGAATGAGTCGATACCCCTTCACCGCACAGACGAAGGCCAAGGCGATTCCGGTGTTGCCGCTGGTGGGTTCGATGATCACCGTGTCCTTGTCGATGACGCCCATCCTCTCGGCTTCATTGATCATGCTGATCCCGATGCGATCCTTGACGCTCCCGGCAGGATTGTGGGATTCCATCTTGGCCACCACCGTGGCCACCGCCCCTGCCGTCACGTGATTCAGCCGCACCAGGGGGGTATTCCCCATCAGTTCAAGGACATTGTTTGCGATCCTCGCCATGGCGGCCTCCTAAATGTAGTACATGATCTGCGGATCCAGCTTCTTCCGCCTTTCACACACCTCTTCAACCGTCGTCGTGCGCAGGACTTCGGAGGCATGTTCAAATAGCTCCGACCAGAGGTCTCTGAGAATTTTCCGGGTCGGATCCTGGTTCGGCCCCTCTCTCATGAATACATCGTTGCTGTCGATCGATCCCTCCAGTGCCCTGACCACCTGCAGCAGGTTGATGTGGCTGGCCGACCGGGCCAACTGGTATCCGCCTTGACGCCCCCGGCTGCTCTCGACCAGTCCGGCCTTCTTCAGGTACAGCAGGAGCTGATCCAGGTATTGTTTGGGAATGTTCTGTCGTTCGGCGATCTGGGCGCTCTGTACCGGAGCCTCAAGGGAGTGCAGGGCCAGATCGATGACCGCCAACAGGCCATACTCGCCCTTTGTGGACAATTTCATGACCGATCGCCCGCGAAGACTAAAACATGATTAAAATAATCCGAATACTCTACGTACTTGATTCCGACACCTTCCGTCAACAATAATATCAGACTAACCTAAAGAAAGCACTTGACTTTTGTGGGATTCCCCAATATATTGACTATTTTTATTAACTTAGTCATCTTTTTTGAGATCCATGGTTGCCACTCCAGACAATAGCGGTGAAATCGTGCGGTGGCAGGAGCAGCTTCGCTCCTACTCTCCCAGCCAAATCCTGCAGTGGGCCCATCGTCGATTCGGTTCCCGTGTGGTATTCGCTACGGCCCTGGGTCTGGAAGACCAGGTGATCACTCATTTCCTGGCCCGGGAGGCCATTCCGGTCCGCATCGTGACTCTGGATACCGGCAGACTCTTTCCCGAAACCCTTCAGCTTGTCGAACGGACTGAAGAGCACTACCGACTGAAAATCGAGACCTTCTTCCCCCAAACCGAGGAGGTGGAGTCCATGGTCCGGGACCATGGGATCAATCTCTTTTACCGGAGCGTCGAGTTGAGACAGCTCTGTTGCCGCATCAGAAAGATCCACCCCCTGGGACGGGCGCTCAAGGGCATGGACGCCTGGATCTGCGGTCTCAGGCGACAGCAGTCCGTGACCCGACGCGATGTGTATCCCGTCGAATGGGACGACAGCAATGGGCTGGTCAAGATCAATCCTCTCTGGAATTGGGAGGAGTCCCGCCTTTGGGAGACCGTCAAGGCCAACCAGGTGCCCTACAATCCGTTGCATGAACAAGGCTTTCTGAGCATCGGCTGTGCCTGCTGCACGCGGGCCGTGGCGCCGGGAGAAGACCTGCGAGCCGGACGCTGGTGGTGGGAGCGACCCGAGCACAAGGAGTGTGGACTGCACCAACGTCCGAGTCCCGCCACAAACCAGTGACTACGGTGCCGGCGATGTCCTGCTTCTTCCATCCGAACCGGGGAAGCTGAAACGAGACCATGGACAGCTACTTTCTATCCCACCTGGACGTCCTGGAAGCCGAGGCCATCTACGTCATGCGTGAAGTGGCCTCGGAATTTGAGCGGCCGGTGCTGCTCTTCTCTGGCGGAAAGGACTCCATCTGCCTGTTGAGGCTGGCTGAGAAGGCCTTTCGTCCGGCTCACTTCCCCTTTCCGCTGCTGCACATCGATACCGGCCACAACTTTCCGGAGGTGATCGAGTTTCGTGATCGGCGGGTCAAGGAGCTTGGCGAGCGGTTGATCGTCCGCACCGTGGACGACGCCATCGACGCCGGCATTGTCACCGAACCGGGCGGTACCGACAAGAGCCGCAACTGGCTGCAGATTCCGACGCTTCTGCATGCTCTGGAAGAGCTCAAGTTCGACGCTGCCTTCGGGGGAGCGCGTCGCGACGAGGAAAAATCCAGGGCCAAGGAAAGGTTCTTTTCGTTTCGAGACGAATTCGGACAATGGGATCCGCGCAACCAGCGGCCAGAGCTCTGGAGTGTGTACAACACCAGGATACATCCGGGTCAACACATCCGCGTCTTCCCCCTGTCCAACTGGACCGAACTGGATGTCTGGCAGTACATCGCCCGGGAGAAGCTGGAGATTCCGAGCATCTACTTCAGCCACCGGCGGGAGGTCTTCCGAAGGGACGGTCTCTGGATGAGCGCCTCCGAGCTGCTTCCGCTCAAGCGGGGAGAGGCGATCGAGACCCGGTCGATCCGGTTCAGGACGGTTGGGGACATCCTCTGTACGGCCGCCATTGAATCGTCCTGCTCCACGGTTGAGGAAATCATCGGAGAAGTCTCTTCCCTCAAGGTAACGGAACGGGGCGCCCGGGCCGATGATCAAGTCTCCGAAACTTCCATGGAAGACCGCAAACGGGAGGGGTACTTCTAGGTGAATGTCCGAACGAACGATCCTCAGGCTACTGTTCAGTTGTTGCGGTTCACCACCTGCGGCAGCGTCGACGATGGGAAAAGCACCCTGATCGGCCGGCTGCTCCACGATTCCAAGTTGATCCTGGAAGATCAATTGGCCGCGCTGAAGCGGGCCAGCCTGATGCGGGGTGAATCGGAGGTCAACCTGGCCAACCTCACCGACGGCCTGCGGGCCGAGCGGGAGCAAGGCATCACCATCGATGTCGCCTATCGCTACTTCGCCACGCCCCGCAGGCGGTTCATCGTCGCTGATACCCCGGGTCACGTTCAATACACCCGCAACATGGTCACCGGCGCCTCCACCAGCAGTCTGGCCCTGATCCTGGTGGACGCTCGCACGGGAATCATCGAACAGACCCGCAGACATGCCACCATCGCATCCCTGCTGGGCATTCCCCACCTGGTGCTGTGTGTCAACAAGATGGACCTGGTCGATTTTTCCGAAGAGGTTTTCGAATCCATTCGGCAGGACTTCACCCGATTTTCGACCCGGCTCAAAATCAGGGACGTCACCTTCGTCCCCATGAGCGCCCTGCTGGGAGACAACGTTGTCGACCGCTCCTCCAGCATGCCCTGGTATCTGGGCGAGACGCTTCTTTCCTTTCTGGAGAGCGTCCACATTGCCAGCGACTGGAACATGCAGGATCCCCGCTTCCCGGTTCAATGGGTCATCCGCCCCCAATTCGGCCGCTCCACCGATTTCAGGGCCTTTGCCGGACAGGTTGCCAGCGGGGCCTTCAGGGTTGGCGACCGGGTCACGGTCCTTCCCTCCGGAAGACAGTCCCGGATTCGGGACATTCAACTCATGGGCCGATCCCTGGAGGTTGCCCACGCCCCCATGTCGGCTTGCATCCTGCTTGAAGACACCATTGACGTCAGTCGAGGGGACCTAATTGCGGCCTCCGACAATCTGCCCCACGTCGGCAAGGACCTGGAAGCCATGTGCTGCTGGATGGACGAGACTCCCCTGCAGCTCGGAAAGAAATACCTGCTGAAACACACCACTCACAGCACCAAGGCCATGGTTCACCACTTGCACTATCGGCTGGATATCAACCGGCTGGAGGAGGACTCGGCTCACGTGCTGAAACTCAACGAGATCGGATGCATCGCCCTGAAAGCGGCCACTCCCCTGCTATACGACCGCTATCACCGCAACCGGAGCCTGGGGGGCTTCGTGCTCATCGACGAATCCACCCATGCCACCGTGGGAGCCGGCATGCTGGAGGAACCCGCCAAGCCCACCCCTCTTCCGGAACGTGTCGACTACTCCATCTGATCCGGTGTCTCCCAGGGTCATCCCACGCTACCCAAAT
>JAPPFQ010000080.1 GCA_028875135.1 Acidobacteriota bacterium | reverse complement strand
GCATCTACACGCCGCTGCTCACGCCCGAGGGTGGCATCCGAGCCGATCTCACCATTCAGCGGCTCGCTGCAGATCGGTTCCGCATCGTTACCGGCGCCTTCGACGGCGCCCGCGACGAGGCCTGGTTCCGCCGGCATCTGCCCATTGACGGCTCCGTGCAGTTCGAGAACCTGTCGTCTGCGCTTTGCACTCTCGGCGTGTGGGGTCCGGACGCCGGCGCGCTGCTCTCCACCCTCACCGACACGCCCCTCTCCCAAGCGGCCTTTCCCTACGGCACGCTGCAGGAGGCGATCGTCGGCGGCGTACCGGTGACGATGCTGCGCATCTCCTACGTGGGCGAGAGCGGTTGGGAGATCTATGCCGGCATGCCGCACGGCGCGCACCTGTGGGACTCGGTGCTGGAGGCCGGCCGCGCCTTCGACGCCCGGCCGGTGGGCATGGGGGTGTACGGAGGCACCGGCCGGCTGGAGAAGGGCTACGCGCTCATGGGCGCCGATCTCGACTCGGAGCACTCGCCGGTCGAGGCCGGCCTGGGGCAGGCCCGCGTGAAAGACGCGGATTTCATTGGTAGAAACGCCTATCTGCAGGCGCGCTCGACGCGACCCGTGGCCAAGCTGTGCACCCTGACCATGGACACCCACGCCGACGCGTCGGGGTTGAAGCGCTTTCCCACCGGGGGCAACGAGCCGATCCTGACCGCAGACGGCGCCCGCATCGTCGATGCCCGCGACCGGGAGTCGCGGGTAACCTCCGCCGGCATGGGGCCTTCCGTCGGCAAGTATCTCCTGCTCGCCTATCTACCGATCGAGCTTGCGGCGCCCGGAACCAGGCTGCAGGTGCTGTACATGAACAGAGCCTATCCGGTGACGGTGGCCGCTTCACCCGTGTTCGATCCCGGGAACACCCGGATGAAAGCGTAGCAGCTCCGCGCTAGGCCGGGACCGATGGCCGGTCGAGCAGTTCCCCCACGACCTTGGCTCCGGTCACCGGATAGTCGGTTGGGGTCTCGTCCCGGCCGTGGTGGAGATAGCTCAGCTTGCGGTGATCCACTCCCAGCTGGTGCAGCACGGTGGCCTGCAGATCGGGCACGCTCACGCGATCCTCCACGGCCCGATAGCCGAACTCGTCGGTGGCCCCGTGGGCGTATCCGGCCTTGAAGCCCCCTCCCGCAAGCCAGAGCGTAAAGGCGTTTCGATTGTGGTCACGCCCCAACCCGTTCTGGGAAACCGGCAGCCGTCCGAATTCCCCGCACCACATCACGATGACGCTGTCCAGCAATCCCCGGCTCTGGAGGTCTCTCACCAGGCCTTCGACCGGCAGTTCCGTCCTGGCGGCGATGGCTTCGATCTCGTCCCGGGTATTCCTGTGGCTGTCCCAGGGCTGGGTGGAGGGCTTGGCCGGCGGGAAGACCTGAACGAAGCGCACACCGGCCTCCACCAGGCGCCTGGCCATCAACAGGCGGGTCCCATAGCTGGAGATCGCCGGAACATCCAGCCCGTAGAGCTGCTTGGTGGCCGCCGATTCGCCGGAGTGGTCCAGGACCTCACCGGCCGCCAACTGCATACGCGCAGCCAGCTCGTAGTTGCGAATGCGCGTCTCCAGGTCGGAGTTGTGGGGATAGGCGGTTCGATGCTGCTGGTTGAGCTTCGCCAGAAAGGCGAGCTGGTCCCTTCGCGACTGGCTGGCCACTGGCTGGGCCGGATGCAGATCCAGGACGGCGGAGCCCCTGGAACTGAACTCGGTGCCGCGATAGAGGGAGGGCAACCAGCCGTTCTCCCATAACAGGGCGGCGCTGGTGCCGTAGCCTTCGGGGTCGCGCAAGACGATGTAGGAGGGGAGGTTCTGGTTCTCGGTCCCGAGGGCATAGCTGATCCAGGCCCCCAGGGTGGGCCTGCCCGGAAAGATCTTGCAGGTCTGAAGCATGACCAGGGCTTCGGTGTGGTTGTTGTGCTCGGTGTGCATGGAGCGCACGAAGCAGAGGTCGTCCACCATCGAAGCCGTGTGGGGGATTATGTTGGAAAGCTCGATCCCGGACTGTCCGCGGGGAGCGAACTCAAAGGGGCTGCCGAGCAGCATGTTGGCTTCGCTACCCGGCTGAAAGGTCTCCACCTTCTCGGTATGCCGCTTTCCGGACCGCTTCTGCAGTTCCGGCTTGGGATCGAACAGATCCATCTGGCTGGGCCCGCCGTTCTGCATGAGTTGAATCACGGCGCGGGCCTGCGGCCGGATATGGGGCTGCCGCGGCAGAAGATTCGGACTGCCGGAGGAAGAGGAGCTCCCGGCGGCCGGCTCCGCCTGCAGCAGATGGGCCAGGGCCATCCCTCCGAATCCCAGCCCGGACCGGTGCAGGAATTCCCGCCGCGACCAGGAGTCTTCCTGCCAATGAGGAGTGTCTGTTTTCTTATCCCACATGGAGAAACTCGTTGCTGTTCAGGATCATCTGGCACAAGCTGGCCAGAGCCTCGAGATCGGCAGCCTCGGGGCCGTCCGCTGTCGCCAGGCGGCGCCGGGATTCTCGTTCCAGGAGTTCCCGGCTCCAGGAAAGCTCTTGCCGGCTGGGTTTTCTGGCCAGAGCCAACCGAAAGGCCAGTTCGATTCGCTGGCCCGGATCCCGGGCCAATCGGGATACCCGCCCGGCAAAGAACCGGGACTGCTCCAGCAGGAAGGCATCGTTCAACAGGACCAGGGTCTGGAGCACCGCGGCCGACGTATCCCGGCGGATACAGTTCATCGACAACTTGGGCTGGTCGAAGACGCTCAACACCGTCAGGTTGTAGTTCCTGCGACCCACCAGGTAGAGACTTCTCCTCCAGCGGTCGCCCGGATGGGCCAGATCGGGTATCGACACCGTCACCATGCCGTCGGCTTTGCCGTCCAGGCGGATGGCCGGTCCCCCCATGGTGCGACTCAGCTTGCCGCTGACGGCCATGATGGAGTCCCGGATGGCCTCCGATTCCAGGCGGCGCAAGGGCATCCTCCACAGCAGCCGGTTGCCGGGATCGACACTCATGGCCACCCGGGCATGGTGCTTGTGGCCTCGGGACTCTTCGGGGCCGGGCAAGCGTGACTGTTGGCGATAGGCGGTCGAGGTCACCAGCAGGCGCACCAGGGGCTTGACCCGCCAGCCGCCGCTCACAAAGCCGTCGGCCAGCCATTCCAGCAGCTCCGGATGGGTGGGACGGTCCCCGTTGCGACCCAGATTGTCCGAAGTGGCTACAATGCCCTCCCCGAACAGGCGCTGCCAGACACGATTGACCCGGACCCGGGCCAGCAGGGCGGCTGCCCTGGAATCGGTCTCCGTCAAGCGCTTGGCCAGCGCCAGCCGCCGGCCGCTGCTCCGGCCAACCACCCCGTTTTCCGCCAGCAGGGCCTCCCCGCCGGGGTCGCTGAGAACCGCCGGCATCCCGGGCTCCACCTCCGGTCCCGGAGTCAGGTAGTTCCCCCGGATCAGAAAATAGGTGGGCGGCGGCGGTCCCGTATCCACCGTGGCCTGCAGGGTGCCATAGGCCCGGCGGCGTCTTTCCAGGGCGGCAATCCGGCTCTTGAGACGCGAGGCCCTCGCCAGCTCCTCGGAGTTCAGGAGTGCCTGGATCTGTTCTTCAGACGGCACGACCACCGGCTCGAACTTCTCCTTGAGGTAGCGCTCCGGGGGCGGAACACGTTTTAGAAAGAAATAAGCGCGATCCTCAAGTCCTCCCGAATCACCTCGGGAACCTGGGCCAGCCGTTCGTCCGTCAGGCGCTGTTTGTAGGGTTGATAAAGGGCATTGAGCTTGCGGCGGAAAGGCTTGATCCGAAGGTCCAGCCGGCGGTTGGCCCGATCGATCGACTCCTTCTCCAGCGGGGAGGCCTCGGGCAGAGCCCGGTCCTCGGGTTGCAGCCACTGCTGGGGGTTGTAGGCAGGCGTGAAGACGGCCGTCAACCGGTAGTAGTCCAACTGGGAGATGGGGTCGTACTTGTGGTCGTGGCACTGGGCGCAGCCCACGGTGAGCCCCATCACGTTGCTGGCGAAGGTCTGAACGGTGCGCTGCAGGACCCCGTAACGTATGTCGGGCGTGTTGAGCACGTCCTGGTTGGTGTCGTCGGCGGCGACTCTGAGAAAGCCGGTGGCCTGCAGCAGGCGGCTCATGGCGGGGCTGAACTCCGATGCCGCGCGCCAGTCGACCAGCTCGTCTCCGGCCAACTGCTCGGTGACGAAACGGTCGTAGGGCTTGTCCCGGTTGATGGCGCCGATGACGTAGTCCCGGTACTTCCATTTTCCGGGAACGCCCAGAGGCTGCTTGCCGGCCACGAAGTCGTTATCGCCGCCCAGGGTGTCGGTATAGCCCGCTTCATCCAGCCAATGACGGCCCCAGCGCTCCCCGAAGTGGGGGGAAGCCAGCAGCCGTTCCACCAACTCCTCATAGGCCAGCGGGGATCGGTCGGCCAGGAAGGCGTCCACCTCTTCCGGCGAGGGGGGCAAGCCGGTCAGGTCCAGGTAGAGGCGCCGCATCAGGAAGA
>JAPPFQ010000634.1 GCA_028875135.1 Acidobacteriota bacterium | reverse complement strand
GCACGGTATCCACGGCCGAGTCTTCAATGGGAGTGAACACCAGGGAAGTGAACTGGTCGCGGGTCAGAGGGCCCTTGGAGTGGGGCAGGGCCGGGCGCCCCCAGCAGTGGATCATGGAGCCGTCCCAGTTGAACAGGAGGCGGCGTTTTGCGGGAGAGGTGGTCCTGGAAGGGAGAGCAGCGGCAGGCCGCAGCAGGTGGGCGGCTCCGGCGGCGCCCATGGCCAGAAAGCCGCGCCGGCTGATGATTTCCATCAGGCGATCATCTCCTTGATCAAGTGACCGCCCAGATCGGTGAGACGTTTGAAACGCCCGCCGTGGTAGTAGGTCAGGCGCATATCGTCCAATCCCATCAAGTGGAGGATGGTGGCATGCAGGTCGTGAATGTGATAGCGGTTTTCAACGGCCCGTCGTCCCATTTCGTCGGTCGCTCCCACCACGGTCCCCCGCTTGACGCCCCCGCCGGCGAACCACATCGCCATGGCTTCCTTGTTGTGCTCGCGCCCCATGGTCTCCTTCACCAGGCCGCGGCCGCTTGCAGGGGTGCGCCCGAATTCGCCGCCCCAGACCACCAGGGTTTCGTCCAGCAGGCCTCGCTGTTTCAGGTCCTGTAGAAGACCCGCGATCGGCCGGTCGGTTTCCAGACCCCTGCGGGAGTGCTCCTTGGTGAGATCGAAGTGGGAATCCCAACTGCTATTGAAAACCTGGACGAATCGGACGCCGCGCTCCACCATCCGCCTGGCCATCAGGCACTTGCGTCCCATGGGCTCGGTGACGGCGTTGTTCAGGCCGTAGAGCTCCCGGATGCTCTCGGGTTCCTTCCCCAGGTCGAGGGCTTCGGGGACCGAGGTCTGCATCCGGAAGGCCAGCTCATAGTTGCGGATGCGAGCCTGCAGGTCATCCTTGACCGGATTGGAACGCAGATGGTCTCGATTCCACTTGTTGATCAGGCGCAGATTGGCCGCCTGTTGGGGTCGGGTCACCCCTTCAGGCGGCTTCAGATCGACGATGGGCGGCCCCACCAGGTTCAGCAGGGTGCCTTGATAGATGGCCGGCAGGTACCCGTTGGACCAATTTTGGGGGCCGTGGATGAAACGGTAGTCGGGCAGGATCACAAAGGCAGGCAAGTCCTGATTCTCGGTGCCCAGGCCGTAGACCATCCAGGAGCCCAGGGAGGGACTGCCCGGCATGGGGCGGCCCAGGTTCATGAGCAGGCTGCCGGCGGTGTGGTTGTCGCTGTCGGTGTAGAGAGACCGGACCACCGCCATTTCGTCGACCCACTCGCCCAAATGAGGGAAAAGCTCGGAGACCTCGATGCCGCTCTTCCCCCGCTTGCTGAACCGGAAGGGACTGCCGATATAGAGGAGCTTGGCGTCTTCGGGTTGGTCCGGTCCGCCGCTGGCGACGGTTCCGTGGTGCCGGGTGAGATCCGGTTTGGGATCGAAGGTGTCCATGTGGCCGGGACCCCCGCCCATGAACAGGAATATGCAGGACTTGGCCTTGGCCGCCAGGTGGGGGGGCTTGGGGGCCAGTGGGCCGGCGGGAGATTCCGAGGCCAGCAGGGTCTCTCTTTGCATCAGGTAGGACAGGGCCAGTCCCCCCAAACCGGCTCCACCCTGCAGGAGGAAGTGCCGGCGTCCCACGGGTCCCGCCTGCGGACCGTTAATGGAGCTCGGGACGGGATTCCATTTCGGCGGACCGTAAGCCATGGTTAGGGTTCTCCTTGCCGGGGATGAGGGGGTCCATCCTCCCGCGTTGCCATTACTCGATATAGATGAATTCGTTCAGGTTGAACAAGGCCAGACAGAGATCGGCCAAGGTTCCCTCTGCATCCTTTTTCCGCCGTGCGGCGGGATTTCCCCGGTCGTCTTCGATCGAACCGCCCCCGCCCGCGGCCAGACTCACAGTATCCTTCAGATCTCCCGAAAGCAGCCGAGCGGCTCCCAGAAACTCCAGGCCGTCGCTTCGTTCCGAAGGAGTGGGGGAGCGTTGCAGGGCGAGTTGGAAGGCTTGCTCGACCTGTTGTCCGGGATCATTCCCAACCTCCCCAACGATTCTGTCAGCCAGAGCGCGACTTTGCTCGTGGGCAAACCGGCTGTTGAAGAGGACGAAAACCTGGGGAGTCACCGTGGTGACCTCTCTGGCGGCGCAGCTCTCGTCCAATTGGGTGCCGTCAAAGACCTTCACCAGCGGCAACACCAGGCTGCGCTGCTGGTACATGTAAAGGCTGCGCCGATTTCTCGCCTCGGCCGGGGAGGGCTCGAACCAGGTCACGGCCCCTTCCAGCAGGTCCTTGTCGATCCTGGGATAGAATCCGGGTCCTCCCATGAGCGGATTCAACCGGCCGCTCACCGCCAGGACACTGTCCCGGATGGCCTCGGCTTCCAGCCGCAGCATGTTCCATCGCCAGTAATAGCGGTTCTCGGGGTCGATCTCCCGGAAGCGGTCGAATTCCGGATGATGCATCGACTGGCGATAGGTGTTGGACTGCAGGATGAGCCGGTGCATCGACTTGACGCTCCAACCGCTCCGGATGAACCGGGTGGCCAGCCAGTCGATGAGCTCGGGATAGTCGGTGCCGGAGCCGTTGCGGCCAAAGTCGTTGGGGGTCCTGACCAGTCCTCGGCCGAAATGGTGCTGCCAGATGCGGTTGACCATCACCCGGGCCGTCAGCGGGTTTTCAGGGCTGGCGATCCACTCGGCCAGGACCTTGGTGGGGTTGCGGATGGGGCGGGAGACCCCGTCGTGTCCAACCTCTTCCAGCCCGGCCGGTTCCGAGTGGCCGGTCAGGGCACTGAGAAATCCCGGCAGGACCACCTCGCCCCGCTTCTTGGGATCTCCTCCCTCCAGGACAAAGGTGGTCGGCGGGTCCGGAAGGCCTCCGGCATCCGTTCCCGCGGCCGCGTAGTTCAGTCCCAGGGAGGCCGAGGCCGAGTGGGCCATGGCCTTGTAGTAGTCGGGGCTGTGCGGATTGCGATAGGCGGTGGTCTGCATGCGCATCAGGTGGTAGAGCCCCTGTTCCTGCTCATTCAGGAGGACGCCTTCGAGGGCTGCCCGCTTGAGGTCTCCGTTCACGGGACTGTTGCTCAAGGGAGGCAGTTCCTTGAGATCTTGAAAAGCCTGCAGGAAGCGGGCCTTTTCCAGGCGTTCCTTGAACCTGGCTGTGGTCTCTTCGCGAAACTCCTTCTGGCGCTTGAGCAAACCTTCCCAGTGGGCCTTGCCGTCTTCCCAGGCCTTGGGGTCCCGGCCGGGCAGCTCGTACTGGCTGAAGGGCACTTCCATGGTGCTGAGCTTGACGGGTGCGAAGAAGGCCTCCATCCGGTAGTAGTCACGGATGGGGATGGGGTCGTACTTGTGATCGTGGCAGCGGGCGCAGGCCAGAGTCAGTCCCAGAAAGGCCGAAGCGGTGGTGTTGACGATGTCGTTGAGGGCGTCGCGCCGCACGCCGTCCTCACTGTAGACCGTGCCATGCAGGAATCCGACACCCAGCTTGCCTTCCTTTCCATAGTGCGGATAGGAGTCGCCGGCAATCTGCTCCCGAATGAAGCGGTCGAAGGGCCGGTCCTGGTTGAAGGCCCGGACCACGTAGTCCCGATAGCGCCAGATGTGGGGGAGGGGACCGTCATAGCCGCCGTCGGTGTCGGCGTACCGCGCAATGTCCAGCCAATGCCGCCCCCAGCGCTCGCCGTATCGAGGGTCTCGAAGCAGCCGGTCGATTTCCCGCCCGTAGGCGTCGGGGTCGGGATCGCTGGTGAATCGACGCATCTGCTCGGGAGTCGGGGGCAGGCCGATAAGATCGAAATAAAGGCGCCGCAGCAGGAGCCGCTTCGAGGCCGGCGAGGCGGGAGACAGCTTCCGGCTCTCCAGCTTGGCCAGGATGAACGCGTCGATCGGGTTCTTCACCCACCGGTCATGGCGCACCCGCGGGACCTCGGGCGCCTTCAACTCCGTCCAGGGCCATCCCTGCACCTGGTTTCCGGCTTCCGGAAGTGGCGGCAGTCGATCGATCCACCCGGCTATCGAGGCAATCTCTTCGTCGCTGAGCGGATTGCCGCTCAAGGGCATCCGAGGTTGCTTGCGGCCGGTCAGGTAGAGAATCAACGGACTCTCCGAGCTCTTTCCCGGGATGACGGCGGGGCCGTTCAAGGCGCCTCCCAGAAGTGCGGCCTGGGGGCTCTCCAGGACCAGGCCGCTCTGGTGCGACCGGGAGTCGTGACAGGCCAGGCAGTGTTTTTCGAGAATGGGCCGGATGCCTTCGAAGGCGGAGGCGGATTGGGCCGCAGCCGGGGAAGGCAGGGATCCCGCCAGCAGTAGCGACACCAGCCATGGAAGGAGTCTTGCCGGCATGCGGTTCACGGTTGCGGTGAGTTGAGTGGAAAAAGCCCTGTACGAACCCTTCTACCTTACCGGAAATTCACACTGATCTCAATGGGTCAAGGCCCCCACCGTCCTGAAACAAACGCCAGCGCTTGGTGGCTGGAAACCGGTTCAAAGTAACGCAGGG
>JAPPFQ010000595.1 GCA_028875135.1 Acidobacteriota bacterium | reverse complement strand
CCGGGAGTAGTCACGGTCGGCCGTCAGCACTTCAAAACTGAAGGACTGCTGCTTTTGACCAATGACGGCGAGTTCGCCAACCGGATCGCCTCTGCCGGGCCTCACTGCCCCAAGACCTATATGGCCATGGTGCGAGGGACTCCCAGTCGGGCGAATCTGGCCAAGATCTCGAGGGGACTATCCCTGGACGGAAGAAAGCTGGCTCCCTGTAAAGTCGCCATGGTAAAGCGGTCCGACAACTGTTGGTTGAGAATTACGTTGATCGAGGGCAGGAATAACCAGATCCGGAAAATGTTTGACCGTCTCGGACACTCTGTGATCAAGTTACGGCGCGTCCAGATAGGCTTCTTGAAGGATGCCCGGCTGAAACCGGGTGACTACCGCCACTTGAGCCGCCAGGAGGTGTTGCGCTTCCTGGACTCGACGTCGGACACACTCAAGGAAGCCTGAGACCGGCCGGCTCAAAAATGGATCCGGCAAGAGGAAAAGGATCCGGATTTTCGCTCATGGCGGCCCGCAGGGGCACAGGAACAGGCACTGCGGTTCATTGTCCCGAAACGCCTGACAAAAACCCGTATCCTGCATTGACGACCCGGCCGCTCATTCGGGCATGTATCAGCCTGTGGAAATATGAACGATCCCAGGGAAATCAAGCGCCTGCTCGAATGTTCCAAAACCATTGCCGTGGTCGGTCTTTCAGCCAATCCAGGCAGGCCCAGCCATGCGGTGGCTCGCTACATGCAGACCCAGGGCTACCGTATCGTTCCCGTAAATCCGAACCACCAGGCAGTCCTGGGGGAACTCTGCTATCCCAGCCTGCTCGATATCCCTTCTTCCACACCCATCGATCTGGTCAATATCTTCCGCCGTCCGGATGCCGTTCCCCTGGTGGTGGAGCAGACCATGCAGATCGGTGTCGGAGCCATTTGGATGCAGGAGGGTGTCGTTGACGCGCAGGCGGCCCGGAAGGCCGAAGAGGCCGGACTAACGGTGGTCATGGACCGGTGCCTGCTCAAGGAGCACAGCCAGTACATCTAGCCTTCCTTTTGCTTGAATGCGTCGGGACGATCTGTTAGCTTAGATTGTTTTCCTGGAGTTTCAGAAGAGTCGAATCGGGTCTGAATTCCCCCTTTGAGTGGCCCCATGGCGCAGCAACGACCCCAGGGTCTCGCTTCCAGGCTGAACGAAAGGCTCGAGTCCGTTGTCATCGTCAGCGCAATCGTGGGGCTGTCCCTGGCTTGGCTGTGGCTGCTGCCTGACGATCCCTCGGCAGCACCCAGGCAGCCCTCGAGCCACCAGATCCCTCCTGCCCCCGACCGCCCTCCAACGCCACCCCCACTGAAGGTGATCGAGGGGAAGGTCCCAAGAAACGCCACCTTCGGCCAATTGATGAGTGCCCACGGCTTTTCCCCTGAGCTTGTTTACCAGGTGGTCCGTGCCACCCGGCCCGTCTACAACCTGGCCAGACTCCGGGCAGGGAACCGGTTCGAGTTGGAACGGCTCGCGGACGGCAGGCTGAACGCATTCCGCTACCATGTGGACTCCGAAAAATATCTTTCGGTGGATCGCAGCAAGGATGACTATCGGGCTCAATTAATCCCCATCGAGTACGAAAAGCGCGAGTTGCCGGTGGTTGGAACCATTGAATCCTCCCTGTTCGGCACGCTCTCCGACCTGCAGGAAAAGGATCAGTTGGCTCTGGACATGGCTGAGATCTTTTCCTGGGACATTGACTTCAACACCGAGATCCAGAGAGGGGACCACTTTCGCCTGATGGTCGAAAAGCTCTATCTGGAAAATCGAATGGTCCGGTATGGCGACATCCTGGCCGTGGAGTTCCACAACGCCGGGAAACTCTATACCGGATACCGTTTCGAAGATCCCGAGGGTGAGGTGGGCTATTTCAACGAGCGCGGGCGATCGCTCAAACGGGACTTTCTAAGATCTCCGGTGAAGTTTTCCCGCATCAGCTCGCGATTTTCCTATAGAAGGCTTCATCCCATCCTGAGAAAGCGACGGCCGCACCTCGGAGTGGACTACGCGGCGCCGACGGGTACTCGGGTTGTGGCTGCCGGCAACGGCCGCGTTCGGTACCGCGGATGGAAGGGGGGCTACGGCAACCTTGTTGAAATCAGGCACGGCAACGGGTTTACAACCTACTACGCCCACTTGTCCGGCTTTGCCAGAGGATTGCGGAGGGGTTCGAAAGTCATCCAGGGCCAAGTGATTGGATACGTGGGGTCGACAGGACTCTCCACCGGCCCCCACCTGGACTACCGAGTGCGGCGAAACGGTGTCTTTGTCAATCCGCTCACTCTCAAGATGAAGCCGTCAAAGCCGCTGAAGCCCGAATATCGGAGCGCGTTCCGGCAAGTCAAGCTGAAGTGGCGGCAACAGTTGGCCGCAATCGCTCCTCCACCGGAACAGACACGCCAAGCCAGTACGGCCCACGGCTACGAGGCGGATTTCATCTACTAGATTGTTGCGACCTGAACGTCCCGGATGCTGCTGACCAGCAGCGACTCTCCAGGAGGTACCGGTGAACATTCTGCTTTTTTCGATGCCGGACTCGTTCGAGCACATGCCCACCGTGGCCATTCGCATGCCTAATGGAGCCCTGACGTCGCTTGCAGGCAACGTCGATCCACATCATCGGGTATCCGTCGCCGATCTGATCCTGGTGCAATCTCAGGTTCGTCAAACCGTCATTCGCCTGGTTCAGGAGCATCAGCCGGATGTGGTCGGGCTTTCGGTGATGACTTTCCAGCGCCATACCGCCCAAAAGATCATCAGCCTGGTGCGCCGGATCAAGCCCGATGCTCATATCGTGGTGGGCGGCTATGACCCCAGCCTGGATCGGGTCGCCTACACCCGCCCTGCGCCCGGGAGGCCTGATTTTATCGTTCGCGGGGAAGGAGAGGCGACCTTTCGGGAGTTGCTGCGAGCTCTGGAAAACGGCAGGGACTACTCTGCCATCGCCGGCTTGTCGTATCGCGAGGGAGACCAATTTCACCATAACCCGGAGCGCCCGGTAAGCTCACTGACGGGCGAGGAGGTAAAGCTGCCCCGCAGAGATTCCCGGGTTCTCCAGGGATACACTTTGCTGGGAAGGCCGGTTGACGTTGTAGAGACTTCGCGCGGCTGCACCTATGATTGCAGCTTTTGCTCAATCATCGAAATGCGGGGCGAAACTTCCACACCTACCCTATCGAGCGGGTCATCGAGGATATCCGCGATGCCTACCAGCGGGGGGCCCGGGCCGTCTTTCTGGTGGACGACAACATCACGTTGAACGTTCACCGCTTTGAAGCCTTTTGCCAGGCAATCATCGATGCCGGTCTGAACCAGGTCGACTACATTCTTCAAGGCATGACCTCGGCTCTGGCCAACCACGGGGACCGTCTGGCCCCTGTCATGCGCCGAGCCGGCTTCCGCTACGTGTTCCTGGGAATAGAAAACATCCTGGAAGAAGACCTGAAATTCCTGCGGGCCAGCTCCAAAAACCAGGAGCGCCAGAATGGACGCTCGGTAGGCAATGCCTCCATTCGGGCGATCGAGTACCTCCATCAGAACGGGATCTACGTGGTCGGCGGCCTCATTGTCGGAAATCCGGACGATACCCGGGAATCCATTCTGACGAACCTGGAGTTCGCCAAGAAGTACATCGACTGGCCCTATATCCAACACCCGACGCCCTATCCAGGCACTCCCATGACCCTGGACTTCCGCGCCCGCAATCTGATCATCAATGAAGCCCTGGAGGAATACGACGGCACCACCGCGGTGGTGAAGACCGAGCACCTTTCGGCTCAGGAGATCGAGTTTCTTCGCTGGCAGTCCGAGCGCTGGATCAAGACACGGCATTTCCCGACGGCGCTGTGGCATAGTCCCGGATTCGTGCTTCGCCACGGGCACAAGATGTTGGCCCATACCTTCCGGGGCAGCAGCTGGAGATCGGTCTTGGGGCTGGAAACGTCTCGTCAAGTCTATGAGCGCTACCAGGCCTTCCGCAAGGCCGAACGAAACTACCTGCCGCTGGAGGTTCCTTCCCAGGATGCCGCGGGCATTCCGCGAGATTCCTCTTGCCAACCGGTCCGAAAAACCGCATAGGTCACCTATAATCTCTTTCTCCACCGATTCTCGAAGCCAACCCGTTGATTTTCAAGTTATTGGTCTGTTCGTCATGAAGCTTCACTTGAGATTACTGCGCCTTGTTCCGTACCTGCGTTGGGGCTTGCACGTCTTGGTGCTCAGCCTGCCGGCAGCCACCGTGGAACTCCTTGCCCAGGAATGGCCCCACTACGGAGGGGATCTGGCGGCGCGGAAGTATTCGGCTCTGGACCAGATCAACCGGGACAACGTCGCCCAAATGAAGATCGCCTGGACCTACCATACGGGCGACATCAGCGATGGATCGAAGGTTCCGGTGCGGTCTGCCTTCGAATGCACCCCCCTGGAGGTCGACGGCGTCCTTTACCTGACCACCCCCTTTGGCCGCGCGATCGCTCTGGAT
>JAPPFQ010000019.1 GCA_028875135.1 Acidobacteriota bacterium | reverse complement strand
AGGCCGCTGCCTTTTGTGATCTACCTTATGGCAATTTATGGGGATTTCTACCACTTATCCCCCAACCGCGGCCGGGGTAGCGCCCAGCTTCACCTGGCCGGGACCCCGACCGGAGTCAAGGAAGAGCGCCGACATGAAGCAGGCCGATTCGAGCCCTATCCGTTCTGACTGGAGCCTGGAAGAAATTGAGGCCATCTACACGCTGCCCCTTCCCGAGCTGATCTTTCGCGCCCAGAGCCTGCACCGCCGGCACCACTGCGCCGAGGAGGTGCAGGGATGTTCGCTTCTCAGCATCAAGACCGGGGGGTGCCCGGAAGACTGCGGCTACTGCCCGCAATCGGCCCGTTACGAAACCGGCGTTGCCGGCCAGAAGCTCTTGAGCCCCGAGCAGGTTCTGGCCTCTGCGCGGGAGGCGCGCCGGCAGGGGGCGACCCGCTTTTGCATGGGGGCGGCCTGGCGCCAGGCCCCTGAAGGTGACGAGTTCGAGAAAGTGCTGGCCATGGTGCGCGGCGTCAGGGAACTGAGCATGGAGGCCTGCTGCACCCTGGGGATGTTGTCGCAGCCCCAGGCGGAGGCGCTGGCCTCGGCGGGCCTGACGGCCTATAACCACAACCTGGACACCTCGCCCGAGTTCTACGGCCGCATTATCACCACCCGGACCTACCGGGATCGCCTGGAAACCCTGGAACGGGTGCGAAACGCCGGCATCAGCGTCTGCTGCGGCGGGATTATCGGGATGGGGGAGAGCCGCCGGGATCGCTGGCGCCTGCTGGAGGAGTTGGCAACCCAGGATCCCCACCCGGAGAGCGTGCCCGTCAATCTGCTGGTTCGGGTGGAAGGAACCCCGCTGGCGGATCAGGCAGCGGTGGATCCTTTCGAAATGGTCCGCATGATCGCAACCGCCCGGATCCTGATGCCGGCGGCCATGGTGCGGTTGAGCGCCGGCCGCCTGTCGCTCTCGGATGAAGCCCAGGCGCTTTGCCTGCTGGCCGGCGCCAATTCCGTCTTCATGGGGGAGCGCTTGCTGACCACTCCCAATCCCCAAACCGACCTGGACCGAGACTTGCTGGAACGCATGGGGATGCGGCTTCGGGAAGCCGAGGTCTCAGCGGGCGCCGGTCCTCAGAACCTCCCGTAGGGCTGTGCTATAATCCCGGCCTGCCATCCCTGCTCCCTGCCTCCGATCTCCCCGTCGGTTTCCAACATGTCCGTGCAGAAGATTCTGGCTTTGGAGGACCTGCTGGCGCAACGGGATCGCTTGCGTCGGGAGAACAAGCGCACGGTCTTCACCAACGGATGCTTCGATCTGCTTCACCCCGGCCATATCGACACCCTGAGCCGCGCCCGGCGAATGGGAGATGCTCTCATTGTCGGAGTCAACAGCGATCGTTCGGTCAGGGAGCTGAAGGGACCGCTGCGGCCCATCCTGACCCAGGATGAGCGGACCCGCCTGCTATCGGGGCTTGACAGCGTCGACTACATTACGGTCTTCGACGAGGACACGCCCCATCGGTTGATCGCGGCTCTGCTGCCCGACGTGCTGGTCAAGGGGGGCGACTGGACGGTGGAAACCATCGTGGGACGGCAGGAGGTGGAGGCGGCCGGCGGCAGGGTGGTTCCCCTGCCCTACCTGGAGGGCCAGTCCTCCAGCGCAATCATCGAGCGCATTCTTCATCGCTACGGCCGGAAGGCGTAGATGTGGCTACCCGACATCTGCTTTCCCAACTGGCACAGGACACGCTTCTCCAATCGATTCCCCGCCGGGTCGATTCCGGCCCCTGCCGGATCACCCTGTCCGGGATCGCCCCGTCAGCAAAACCCGCCTACCTGGCTTTCTTGCATCGGATCCTGAGCCGGCCGATTCTGTTCCTCAGTGCCGGCGTTCCGGACCTCGAATCCATGGCCGCCACCACGGCCTTTTATCACCGCGGCCTCTCCGGAAAGCCGGGGGAGCGTGTGGCCGCCTTTCCCGCGCTGCAGCCGGGTCCCTACAGCGGTCTTTCTCCCCACGCCGAAGCTGTGGAGCAGCGGACCCTGGCCCTCTGGAAGATGCACCGGCGGTCCCTGGACATTCTTCTCTGTGCCCCGACGGCCCTGGTGACTCGCTTGCCGGAGGTTCTGCCCGACCTCCGGCAAGTGCCCGAATTGACTCCGGGCACTGAGATTGCCCTGGAGGAGCTGATCGGCTACCTGAAACGGGCGGGGTACGTCAGGGAAGAGCCGGTGACCGGTGCGGGGACCTTTTCCCGCCGGGGAGGGATTCTGGATGTCTATCCCCCGGGCGGCCTCAATCCGGCACGCATCGAGTTCTTCGGCGACGAGGTCGAATCGCTCCGGGAGTTCTCCGTCAGCTCGCAGCGGTCGGTGGGGCGCCTCGAGAGCGTGACTCCCGTTCCCATGAGAGAGACCTTTGTGGATCCCGACGCTCTCCAGGAGTGGAGCCGGGAGGCTTCAGAAAGGTGGACTCCTCAGGAGTATCCCGCCTTCTTCGAAACCCAGGTGGTCCAGGCAAGCCGGGGGGAGCACTTCCAGGGGTTCGAGTTCCTGCACGGACTGACGCTTCCCCTGCAGGTGCCGTTTCTGGACTACGCCGCCGATTTCGTGGTGGTGAGGGATGAGCCGGACGAGTTGGAGGAGGGATTGGGCCGCTGGGCGGAGGACATGGCCGGGGACCGGGAGGCGTTGAGCCGGCGCGGGTGGCCCAGCCTGAATCCGGAAGAACTCTTTCTGTCCCTGACCGATGCCCGGGAAAGGCTGGCGGGCCGCCCGGTCATCGACCTGGAGCAACTGGGAATCGCGCCCGGTCTGCAGTCGCCCCCTTCGCCCTCTTCGCTTCCGTCCGTGGGCGAGAGTCCCGCCGCCCCGGTCGATTCAGGGTCTCAAGCGGCTACCGCCCCGGCCCCAATCCAACTGGACTGTCAGACGGCGCCTGTCCGAAAGTACCATGGCGACATCGCCAGTCTGGCCCGGGACCTGCACCAGTGGCTGGAAGCCGGCGTTCGACTGCTGTTCGCCCAGTCATCCCTGGGACGGGCCGAGCGCCTTGCGGAAATGCTGCGGGAATACGATCTTCCGGTGGTTTCCGATTTCGACGGCAGGGACCGGCCGGCCGACGGGACGGGCGACCGGATTGCCGTCGCGGTCGGCCACGTGCTGGAAGGGTTCCGCCATCCCTCCTCCGGGATCTGCATCTTCGGGGACGAGGACGTCTTCGACGAAGTCGAGTTCCTTTCCCATCCGGCTCCGTCCAGGTCCAGAAGCGGAACCTTTGTTTCGGACTTTCGCGAGCTGAGTCCGGGGGACACCCTGGTGCACGTCGACCACGGCATCGGTCGCTACCGGGGACTCAAGCAGATCGACCGCGATGGAGTGATTCAGGAGTTCATGATCCTGGAGTATTTCGACGAAGCTCGCCTGTACGTGCCTCTGGAGAGGCTGGACCTGGTTCAGAAGCACAGCAGCGGCGCCGGCGCTCGCCCTCCCCTCGACAAGCTGGGAGGTGTGAGCTGGAAAAAGGCCAAGAGCCGCGCCAGAAAGTCCATTCGGGATATGGCTCAGGAGTTGCTCGATCTATACGCCCGGAGAAAGATCGCGCCGGGACACCGCTTTTCCGCCAACGGGCACTGGCACCGGGAATTCGAGGATGCCTTCGAGTTCACCGAGACCCCGGATCAAAGGGCCGCCATTCTGGACCTCTACCGGGACATGGAAGTGAGCAGCCCCATGGACCGGCTGCTCTGCGGCGACGTGGGCTTCGGCAAGACCGAAGTGGCCATGCGGGCGGCCTTCAAGGCGGCCTTCGATGGCAAGCAGGCGGCGGTCCTGGCGCCCACGACCATCCTGGTCTACCAGCACTACCTGCGTTTCAGGCAGCGCTTCACCGCATTTCCCATCACCATCGAGATGTTGAGCCGATTCCGCCGGCCCAGGGAACAAAAGGCCATTCTGGAGCGGGTGGCCGCCGGCAAGGTGGACATCCTCATCGGCACCCATCGCATGCTTTCCAAGGACATGCGGTTCCGGGACCTGGGCCTGTTGATCGTGGACGAGGAGCAGCGCTTCGGTGTGGCTCACAAGGAGAGACTGAGGCAGTTGAAGAAGAACGTCGACACCTTGACCATGACGGCCACCCCCATTCCACGTACCCTGCACATGTCGTTGACGGGCATCCGGGACATGTCGGTGATCGAGACGCCTCCCCAGGATCGCCTGGCCATACAGACCGCGGTGCTGCCCTTCAGCCGCCAGGTCATCCAAAACGCCATCAGGAATGAGCTGGAACGCCAGGGCCAGGTCTATTTTGTCCACAACACCGTGGAGACCATCGATTCCATTGCCGCCCTGATCCGGGACATCTGCCCTGAAGCTCGTCTGCTGGTGGCTCACGGTCAGATGAAGGAGAAAGATCTGGAGGCCACCCTGCTGAAGTTCCTGAGGCACGAGGCCGACGTGCTGGTTTCCACTACGATCATAGAAAACGGTCTGGACATCCCGCTGGTCAATACCATGATCGTCAATCG
>JAPPFQ010000174.1 GCA_028875135.1 Acidobacteriota bacterium | reverse complement strand
AGGGAGAGGTGTTGATCTCGAGGTCGTCGAGGAAAGGCAGCAGCAGGGCGCCGGCGGCTCCCAGCAAAAGAAGGACCCAGACCGACTGCTTCAGGATCCAACGCCAATAGCCGCTCATGCCGCATCCATCCGGAGGCACCAGCCGCGCGCCGAGAGAGGGGTTGGCTTGGCAGGGAGGAACTCTATTGCGTGTACCCCAGGCTCTTCAGGATTTCTTCGTCCCGCTCGGCGCGCTTCATGTCGGCCTCGGTCAGGTCCGTAGCCTTGAACCAAATCTCCAGAGCGGAGGTCTCTTCAGCGAAACGATCGTTTTCGGAGCTGACCGAAAGGGGATCCAACTCATGCAGGTCGCTGGCCAGATCGTAAATGAGAAGCGACTTCTCCCGGGGGCTCCAAACGGACTTGGTTGGGCCGTTCAGCCAACCCAGGCGCAGCGGCAGCTTGGGGTAACGCAGCCAGGCCCAGGAAAAGGAGAGCCAGGAGGGTGTCCAGCCTTTCTTGCCGGCAAAGGTCAGGAACCGCACGGGATGTTCCTGAAGGGAACTTCCGTTTTGAATGGCCCCAGCCAGGCTTCTTCCCACGAAGTTGGCCGGAATGGGGGGCTGGCGTTGGGAGAGCCCCGTAAGCTCAAGGATCGTGGGGGTCACGTCCAGCAGGCTGACCGGGGTGTCGATGACTGTCCCGGGCTTGATATGGCCAGGGTACCGGACAATCAAAGGGACTCTCAGGATGGATTCGTAGAGGTGTCGTCCGTGGCCGACGTAGTCGTGCTCTCCCAGGCTTTCTCCATGGTCGGATGTCAGGACCAGCAGCGTCGAGTCCCTGACTCCCGCCTTGTCCAGAGCCCTCAGCAGCAGACCCAGGTGGTGATCGACATAGCCGATTTCCGAGTCATAGCGGCGGATGCGATCGCTCATGGCTGCGCTGACGTCGGGAGGGGTTGCGGTTGCATGCCCATTGGTCTCGGGGTCGGCGAAACCCTTTCTCAGATGGTAGGGGGCGTGCGGATCGAAGTAATGCACCCAAAGGAAGAAGGGCTCCACCCGCTGATCTTCGAGCCAGGAAATGGCCCGCGGCGTGACGTCTTCCGCGAAGCGGCTGGAGCTCAGGAACTGATAGCTCCGCTTCATTTCCTGGTCGTAGACCTGGAACCAATGGGAAAAGCCTGTCAGGTGGGAAACCAGTGGCCAGGCGCTGACGAATGCCGCGTTGAAATAGCCGAAGCGACGCAGGATCTGGGGCAGGTACAGCCACTTGGAGTCCTTGGGGATGGGGACGCCGTTGATGCGCACCCCATGCTCTTGGGGATATCGGCTGGAAAAGAGCGAAACGTGCGAAGGACCGGTCAGAGGGATAGTACAGTAGGCGTGCTCGAAGCGAACCCCCTGGGCAGCCAGAGCGTCCATGTTGGGACTGGTCTTG
The DNA here is from genome assembly GCA_028875135.1 of Acidobacteriota bacterium. Classification (GTDB taxonomy): domain Bacteria; phylum Acidobacteriota; class Terriglobia; order Versatilivoradales; family Versatilivoraceae; genus Versatilivorator. The sequence goes on along the minus strand of JAPPFQ010000174.1, from coordinate 3,103 downwards.
CGGTGGTAGCCGTAACAGGAAAGATGGTCGGCCCGCAGGGTATCGATGGTGACCAGCAGGATATTGGGCGGATCGGTTGCCTCGGAACGGTGCTGACCAGCGGCCGGCACTGCCGCAATCAGCAGTGCGGCCAGGCAGCCAAGGGCTGTTGAATTCATGGCAACGTGCTGGACCGGAAGAAGCAGCCCCTCGCGGCGGAATCGGCAGAGCCTGCCTATCCCTGAGGATCAGCGGCTATTGTACGACAGAACCGTCACCCCGCCGCCGGAAAGTTTCTCGATTGGGGATGGGTTCGCAACGAGCGAGCCTTTTTCACCGATGGCCGGACACGTCGCCTCTCAATCCAGGAAGGGGCGCGAAGGGACGCGAAACTCGAAGAACACGGTTTTAATCGCGAGGAGGGCGACACTCGGTGATCGCGTAGCTTGACACCAGCATATCGAGAGTCTGACAATCCTCAATCGGTTCCCTTGAAGATTCGTGGTGCTGTACTGCGAGCTTCTATCACCGCGCCTCCGATGCGGCACGCGCCTGGCCTTTGGGTACAGGTCACGCCTGGACAGGTTCCGGATCGGGTCGGATTCGGGGTGCTGGCTGTCGGTGAGGGGAAGGCGAGCACGCGGGGCAAGGACTTGCGGAAGCGACGCAGAAAGGACGGACTCGAACCGGAACAATCGGGGGTGTGCGGATGCAAGATAGCGAACAGGGCGACTTGCGGATGACGCCGCAGGCCATGCGGCGACTGGCAGTCAGGGCAGCGGAAATACTCGTCGACCGCATCAACGGACTGCAGGAGGCGAAAACCTGGGACGGGGAATTCCGTGACGGGCTGGAGGAACAGTTGGGCGGCTCGCCGCCCGAAGGCGGCCGGCCCGCGGAGGAGGTTCTGGAGCAAGCGGCGCGGGAGGTACTCCCGTTCGCGGCGCGGTTGGATCATCCCCGGTTTTTCGGTTTCGTGCCCTCCTCCCCCACCTGGCCGGGCGTGCTCGCGGACTTTCTCGCCGCCGGCTTCAACATCAACTCGTGCACGTGGCTCGTGTCGAGCGGGACCAGCCAGTTGGAACTGGTCGTTGTGGACTGGATGCGCGGCTGGATCGGCTATCCGGAGACTGCCGGCGGGCTGCTGACGAGTGGCGGCTCGGCGGCGAGTGTCGAAGCGCTGGTGGCGGCTCGGGAAGCGGCGGGACATCCGGACCTGCCCGCGGTCTATATGAGCGATCAGAGCCACAGCGCCTTGAAGCGGGCCGCTCTTATCGCCGGGGTGCGTCGCGAGAACATCCGCCTGGTGCGCTCCGGAGATGATTTCCGCATGGACATGGCTGATCTGAGCCGGCTGGTGGCCGAGGACCGTGCCAACGGTCTGCGGCCCCTGGCGGTGTGCGCCAACGCCGGCAGCGCCAGCACGGGCTCGATCGACCCGCTGGGGGCGATGGCCGATTTTTGCGGGCAGGAGGGCCTCTGGCTGCACGTGGACGCCGCCTATGGCGGATTCGCCCTGGTGACGGAGGACGGCAAGGAACTGCTCGCCGGTATCGAGAGGGCGGACTCCGTCGGGATGGACGCGCACAAGTGGTTCTTCCAACCCTACGAGGCCGGTGCGCTCATGGTGAAGGACGTGCAGCACCTCGAGAGAGCGTTCGCGATCGGACACGATGTCCTGCAGGACACCGTGTGGGGAGCCAACCACCCGAACTTTGCGGACCGGGGCCAGCAACTGAGTCGGACGGCGCGGGCACTGAAGATCTGGATGTCCGTGCAGACCTTCGGGATGGTCAGTTTTCGCGCGGCGGTTCAAAACGGGCTGGATCTGGCGCACCGCGCCGAGGAGTACGTCGAGTCCTGTCCGGTGCTGGAATTGATGGCGCCCGTGTCACTCGGGGTCGTGTGCTTCAGGGTGAACCCCGCCGGCGGCGGCCGCGACGAGGAAACCTTGGAGGAGATCAATCGGAAGGTGCTGGTGCGTGTGTTCTGGGACGAGCTGGCGTTCTTCTCGTCGACCTCCCTGATGGGGACTTTCTCGCTGCGGATATGCATCCTGAATCACACGACCACCTGGGAGGACGTGCGGAAGACGCTCGATTCGGTGGTTCGGCTCGGACAGGATGTGTTGGCGGAAGAATGAGAGGGCGCCGGGATATGGCAACGACGGACACGCCCGTTGGCCTCCTGGACGAGTCCGCCAGAGACGCTTTCTCCCCTGAACTCAACTCCCACCATCGTGCGCAGCGGCGCAGGCGAGGCTCCCCGTCGGCCCCGGTTGAAACGGGTTTCGATTTGTGTATGATCTTGGGACGCCGCCGGTGGAGCTGCACGAAAGCGGCACAATGCGAATTGTCTTCAAGCCGTATAGGAGGTCCTGATGGATGTTTCCTGGAAAAAATACATGCAGGTGGGATTGGTTCATTTCATGGCCTTTCCAGAGGTGCTGACCGGGGAGGGTCCGGTTCTGGAGACCTTGGAGTCGGTGGTGACCGACGATTTCTTCGACGTCATTGAAATCACCACCATACGGGATCTCGAGGTTCGAAAGACGGCTCGGGAGATGTTGGAATCCAGCAAGATCGTGGTCACCTACGGCAGCCAACCGGTGCAGTTGGTCAACAAGCTCGATCTCAACAGCCTGGATGCCGGCACCCGCCAGGCTGCGATTGGCCGCTGTCTTGCCTGTGTGGATGAAGCCGTGGAGATGGGTTGCCGCGGGGTTGCCTTTCTGAGCGGACCCCACCCGGGCGAGGAGAAGCGTCAGGTCGCCACCGACCTGCTGGTGGATTCTTTCGACAGAATCTGCTCGCATGCCGCCTCCAAGGGCGACCTCAAGGTGGTCGTGGAGACTTTCGATTTCGACATCGACAAGAAGGCCCTGATCGGTCCCAACGCCGAGGCGGTGAGCTTTTCGGAACGCGTGAGGCAAGAACACGACAATTTCGGCCTTATGCTGGACCTGAGCCATTTACCCCTGCAAAGAGAAACAACCCGGCACGCACTCCACCTGGCCAAGGATCACCTGGTGCACGCCCACATGGGGAATTGCGTCATGCGGGACACCGCTCATCCGGCCTATGGCGACCAGCACCCGCGCTTCGGCATTGCCGGAGGAGAAAAC
>JAPPFQ010000537.1 GCA_028875135.1 Acidobacteriota bacterium | reverse complement strand
GCTCAGACCTGTTCGAGCGGCGTCGCCGGCTCATGGATGACTGGGCCGGCTACCTGGCCGGCGGGAGTTGAGGGCCGCAGGCCGGAGCAGCGCTCGATGGCCTTCCCGCCAGGGATCACTGTGGAGGGAGCGACCCCAACGGGGAGGGGAGATGGTGAACTTTGGCGTGCACCACCTCCCCCTGCCCGGTGGCGCACCAGCGCCAAAAATGATGGGGTCGCTCCCTCCACTTCCTCCCCCTCCAGGTGCGGCGCCACGACGCGCCGTGCGAGGCGGCGGACACGCCATGCCGGCGCCGCACGGGGGTTTACCCCGGAGGACTCGGGCATTCCGTGCCAACCCGCGTCCAATGCGGGTTTCCGGGAAAAGCCTCGACCACAACGGCGAGGGCTGCGCCCTCTGAGAGAGAAGCGTTGCGGTGGTTAAAAGCGTGAGCCACTTGGTGAGCCACCTACGTGCGCCACCCCCGCTTTGTAGGGTGGACACCCATACGACGCCACGTCCTTGACCCCCGGAGGCGGAAATCGTCGACGGCCCGCGCTCCCCTTGGCCAGCGACAACTACAATTCCGCCGGCAACTGTTCTAGGCTTCGTCAGTCGTGCTTCTCCCTCATCGCACGGCCCTCCATGATCCACCCCGGTTGTCGCATCTCATTGAGCGCATCGGTTTCGAGGTTTTCCTGGGAAAGTCCGAGTCCTTCCCTAACCCCTCCATGGCGTCGCGCTATCCTACAGACCTGCTCCTTAGAGAATCCCATCTTTTTCAGGAAATAGACCCGCATCGCAGCAATCACAAACCGATATATGGAATCGATGTCTTCATCTTTCGGAAACTGCCGGCCATGTGCAGGCGCGTTCCGGAGATTAGCGATCCTCTTCCCAAAGGTTGCCACCGGGATGCCCCACGACTTTATCCCCAAGTCTTTAAGAAACTTCTCGTACATCTCATCCCCCCTGTGGGATGTGAGTGCCTGCATGGCCCCAACCATGAGGACGATCCCGCCTTCGGCAGACTCACCTTGGCTGACCACTCTGTCTAGCAGGCGGAGAGCATACGTCTTTTCTGCGTAGAGACGATACCACCCCCGTAGTATCTTGTTCTCATGGCCCGCTATATCCCGCCATCGGAACAACATTTCCCCCCAGCCAGCAAACTGGTGTCCTTTCTCGCAAGTCAGCAATCGCACTCCGATAGGCCCCCCGCCATACTTCTCTGGAAGGGCTCGATCCGTCCTGAACAGGTATGCATTGCGGACAACGCAATTTTCTCCCGACAAGAATCGGACTAGATCGACAAGGGGTCGCACCTTTTCCAATATGCAATCAGCCGTCACAAGGCCGGCCGCGCGAATCTGTGCCACCGTAGCCTGTCGCACTTTCAAATCGAAGAGACTGTTAGACCCCCAATACAGGGTGTTGCGTATGCGGAGTTTGAAATCATCGTCCAGACTAATCTCGAAATTGCTGTCCTCGCACTCAGCCTCAACCCGGGCGTTGCGAGTGAGAGGGATTCCGGTCGCATAGGGCATACTCGGGTAGGGACGAGATAACGCGGAAGCGAACCACTCGGGCAGTCCAACTATCTCGACGTAAGCTTGATGCGCGCTGATTTCATCCGGCGCCACTAGCTCCTCGTCGTTGCTCAAGAACACGTGGCCGCTCACCGTAAACGCCATTCGCGTCTCGCGTCGCATCGAGTGGATGGTGGTGCCTGTTTGGTCACACCCCTTCATGCTCACAAACAAACCGTCAGCCAGCTTCCCAACGACCCGGCGTTGCCATGCGTCCCTTGTACTAGGAGTCAAAGAGAATGCAGCGTGCAGCCGCTTACTATCTAGTTCAAGATAAATGCCTTCAGCGGAATGCTTCAGAACGCCTTCAACTCGGTCCGCGTCGCGAACACGCTCTGAAGGAAGCCAAAACGAACCCATCCAGCTATTCAATTCCTCACCCCGCGCATATCCGTTGGAACATCGGCATGTCGCTCATCAAGTCGTCGGCCCAAAGTTATTCGATATCGGCCTGTATTGTGGCGCAACTGGCCCAATTCCTCGTTTGCAACGAGACCTCGCACTAGACCTTCAACGGCAATACAGCTTCCCGTCCAGCGGCTTATGTTGAGCTCAGTCAGTTGAGCTCAGTCATCTTTAGACTCTCCTTAGACTTCAGTCAAGAAACATGGCGGCGATCTGCTTGAGGATGTCAACCGAGGTTTCCACGGCCTTTTCACGGACCGATTTTTCAAAGGGGGGATGATGGTCAATGCAACTGGGACGGCCTAAACGATTGAGTGTGGAGAGTTTGGTGTCGCACCTGTCACTGATCCGGGAAGCGATCGCAACGTGCCCGCGCTCGTTCCGACTGCCCAGGGAATGGGTGACGCGAAGAGGATGAAATTCGACGTCAAGGAACAATCTGCATCCGTCAATGTCACCACCGCCTGCAAGATCAAAGACAGAGACATTGCGCTTGTAGATCCAAGTCTTGAATACTCTTTGTTCCCGTTCGGTCAACTGCTCCATACATTGGTCGATATGGGTTTGTGCCATTTTCGTGTTCACCTTTTGCCTCATCTCATCGCACTTGCGCTGGATGTTGCTAACCTTCTCGTCGTTTTTCCGCCAGAATTCGAGAAACTTCCGGTCGTCATCAGACATCGTATCGGTCCTTGAGAAGCGGCTGGCCTGCTCCAGAAAATCGAAGAGCAGATATTGGTATTGAGTGTTGTGAGAGCCGATGTAGCTGCCCATGCGCTGACGCACCTCATCTACGAGAGCATCATAGGTAATGCTGAAAAAGCGATGGGCTTTAAGACTCGGATCGGAGACGCGGTGCGGACTGAGTACGATGCCCACGACGGAATCGCAATGTTCACAATAGAGTTTTTTGCAGTGTTCCCGATATTCGCCTAGGTCGTTATACAGTCCAGACCAAATTTTGTTCTCGATGCAAACCACGAAGTCCTCACATTTGATCAAGAGGTCGATTCGCTTTTTCGTATCCGTTATGACCTCCCGCTCGACCTTCTCTGTGACTTGGACACTTTCGAGGTCTAGACCCTTCTTCGGCCAGCCGTCAGGGCAACGACTGCGATAGACGGCCATGATCGAGCGGATGAAGAGTTGCCGGAAGCCATGGACCTCCTCGGTGTTGAGCAGGAACGCCAAAATGTTGCTGTAGACGTTCTCCCAGTGTGGAAATCTGGCGATCTCCATTAGCGTCGGCGGCTCGCTGGCACCCATGGCATGAACGGTATAAGAGTCCATGAGTGCCTGGAGATCATCGAGATCGCTTGTCTCAAAATCACGCATAGACCGTGCCGCTGACGTTATTCGAATGCGGAATTCCCTAGCTCAAAACCCAATCCATCTTTCTTCGGTGAGCCCACGGCGAGTTGGAACATCTCTTCGAGCACGGGCACCGCCCCATCAGAATAGTGCTCGACGTACTCTCCCAGCCATCCCTTGAGTCTATCAGGGTTCTCGTGAGAACCTCCCAACTACGTTCCCTAGGCGTGTAGACGAAGAAATCGATCCTGCCATGGACAGCACACCTTGCAGTCTAAACGGAGAACTCACCAACCAACGCCTGCCCCGGCGGCGTCGTCCGGCTCGGGTTCCCGAAATCTGCGCCGTCGGGCAACGGCATCTCCTGGCACTGCGCGTCCACCCGCAACTCGAAGTTCAGAAACTTGTCCTCTAGGGTGGCCAGCCAATGCAGCAAGATCCCGGCCTCCTTCCGGGGTTCGTCGGAGTGGACGCGCAAGCTAGCCCCTTCTGCTAGATGGATTGAATCACCAGGCTGACGAATAGGACGGCCAAGCGCGGCAGCGGCCAAGACGGAAACGGCGGTTCTTCGGCAAGCCATCGCCGACGCCGATTCGGACACCGGAATCCGCGAGCTTTGCCGGGCAGGCTGCCATTTCCCGGCCCCTGGCATGCCAGAACACCCTGGAACGCCTCCCGCACGGATTTCCGTCTCAGGGACCGCAAGTCTCCCCGCCTGTGGGGAAACTGGAATGGTCGGCCCATACGGTCCACCGGCATCCGATGTCGTCCATAAGTGTCTGAATTATCAGTCACTTGTCCCGACCCGGGGCCTTGACTCAGCCGATCCCGACTCGATACGATTGCTGTTGCTTCCACAACCTTGGAGAGGTGGAGGAGGAGGTTGTGACGGGACCTCACCGTCGGGGATCGGGACCCGCATGCGGTCGCGTTCTCCGGAAGAGGAGGGAGCGGGTCCGGGCGCGCTTCCTGTCGCGGGGCGGGGACAGCGGGGCCGGTCCGCAACGCGTAATAAAGGGGAGCCAGCCTACCCAGTGTAATACACTGGGGCTGGCGAGGGGCTCCGCCCCTTCGATCCCCCGACTGCGGGGGAGTATCCCCCTGGCCCCCCATCACCGCCGCCGCTCCCTTCTCCCGCTCCCGGGTACTTCGAGCCTGGCTTGCCCCGGTCAACCGATCCCTTGGACCAGGTAGCCGGCCCAATCGTCCATGAGCCGGCGCCGGCGCTCGAACAGGTCCGAGCGCGCATAGGCCGCCT
>JAPPFQ010000176.1 GCA_028875135.1 Acidobacteriota bacterium | reverse complement strand
GATCCCGTTTGGCCGCTTGAAGCCGGGGTGGGGTCTGATCGGATCGGATGTTGGCCACGGGAGGGTCCTTGGCCTGAAACAGCGAGCCCTGATAAATGGCCGGCAGGAAGCCGTTGGTGAAGCAGTCGATCCCGCCCGAGGGAATCACGCCCCCGTTGAGCACGATATACCCGGGAAGATTCCGGTTTTCGCTGCCGAGTCCGTACACGCTCCAGGCCCCCAGGCTGGGCCGGCCCTGAATCCCGACGCCGGTGTGCAGGAAATAGTTGGCGCTGGTGTGTTCCGGAAACCTGGAGGTGAGGGAGTGGATGACGCAGAGGTCATCCACGTGGCGGGAAATGTGTGGAAAGAGATCGCTGACCCACAGACCGCTTTGGCCGTAGCGTCGAAAGTTCCATGGGGATTGGAGGATGGCCCCTACTTCCTGGAACTGGGTGGCTTCCAGCTTGCCGATGACTTCCCCGGGGGAGCGGCCGTGGAAGCGCTTCAGGAGGGGCTTGTAGTCGAAGCTGTCGACCTGGGAGACTCCCCCTTCCATGTAGAGGAAGATGACGTTCCGAGCGCGCGGGCGCCAGTGGGGCAACCTCGGTGCCGCGGGTCTGCCCGCCCGGGAATCGCTCTTCGGCCTGGTTCCGTAGGCAGGGTCGGCCAGCAGCGCCGACAGCGCCAGGGCGCCGAAACCGGTGGAACAGCAGCGAAGCATCTGCCGCCGGGTCAGCGGCGTGGGCATGGAGTCCATGGAGAGATTCGCCCGGACAGGTCTTGGATGAATCCGGATCTGACGACTCATCGAATATAGATCAATTCCTTCACGTTGAAAAGCGCGTGGCTCAGCGACTCCCAGCCGGACAGGCCGTTGTCCGAAGGGGTCCGCAGGCGAGACATCCGGTCGAGCGATCTCAGGCAGGCATCAATTTCGGCCGGGGTGGGCGGCCGCCCGAAGGCCTCCAGGTACATATGCCGGATGCGCCGGGCCGGCGACACGTCGCCGCCGGCTTCCTCCAGGCGGCGGGCCCACCTGCGGGCCTGCTCATGGAAGAAGGGATGATTCATCAGGGCCAGCGACTGGGCGGGAACGTTGGAAACGTCTCGCCGCCCCACCGTGGCGAAGGGCTTGGGCGTGTCGAAGGTCAGGAGCAGGGAGGACAGAAAGTTTCGCCGGGCAGCCGTGTAGATGCTGCGACGTCCATTTCCGTCCAGGGGTCCCAGGTTCTTGGGAGCGCCTCGAAACAGGACCACGTCGCCCTTGTGAACCGGCACCGGCGGCCCGGACATCTGCAGATCGAGGCGTCCCGAAATCGCCAGGACCGCATCCCGGATGCTTTCCGCTTCCAGCCGCCTCAGGTTCATGCGATGCAGCAGCCGGTTCTCGGGGTCGATCCGGGCGGCCGCCCGGTCGGATGCCCGGCTGGTCATTCGATAGGTTTGCGATAGCACGATTCTGCGTATCAATTGCTTGAGCGAACCCCTGGCCCGGACCCTGAACCAGTGGGAGAGGTGGTCCAGCAGTTCCGGGTGGCTCGGCCGTTCACCCAGCCAGCCGAAGTTGTCCACCGAGGCCACGATGCCCCGCCCGAAGAGGTGGTGCCAGACCCGGTTCACCCACACCCGGTCCAGCAACGGATTGGAGGGAGCCGTCAGAACTTCGGCCAGGTGCAGGCGGCCGCTGCCTCCGCTGGAAGCCAGCGCTTCCGGTCCGGCGACGGCTTCCAGGAATCTCCTGGGGACTCGGGACCCTGGTTGGTGGGGCTCTCCCCGCTGCAGCAGGGGTTGGTCGATTCCATTGCCGTCGAGTAGAGCAGGGGCTGTGGTCGAGGCGGCTTGAATCCTGCTCAACAGTTCCCGCCGGCTGGAGAAGAATGGCTCCAGCTCCTGAAATCGCTTTTCTCGCTCCGAACGTGGACCCAGGCTGATTTGCGGGTGCTGGACCAGCCAGTCGGCAAGCCGGGCGAACTCGGGAGATCGGCCGATGGCGCCGGCGGCCATGCGCTCGGAAGTCTCCAGCAGCAGCTCCTGGTAGACCCGGGCCAGGTCGGGCCAGGACCGGCAGTCCGCCAGTCTGCCGATCAGGAGGTCCTTGGGAGGCTCATAGGGGGGCGGCCTTTGCGGCGCTTCGATGACCATGGCGATCGCCAGGTCGTCCGATCCTTCGGGGCTGAACTCCAGGTGAACCCGATGGCCGCGGTGGGCGGTCAGATCGTGCTCGATCCAGCGCAGTCGAGGAACGTCTTTCCAGCGTCGGGTCAGCTCGTCGTAGAGTGGGCCTTCCTGCAGGGTGTAGGAGTCGACGGTGGCGTAGACCCGAACCGTTCCCCGCGCCAGGTAGTAGAGCTTGCCTGTCTCGAGGCTGAAGGTCGGCGTGCGCAGGGTGCGTCCGGCACGCACCCAGTTCCGGAGGCGTTCAGGATTGCGTTCGGTTCCCGGCGCCAGTTCGAGAACGTCCCAGACCGGGTCCTTGTGGGCGCCCCCGTGCCGGAACACACGGGCAACGGGAGCGGTGAGGCGTCTCCCCAACCGCACCTGCCCGGCCTTTCGAGGACCGCTGCCGAAACCGGGTCCGTCCACCCGCCAGTCACCCGGGTCCAGGCCTGTGTAGTCTTGAATGATCCGCGCGCCCGAGGCGCGCAGGATCTTCTTCAGGCTGAGTTGCTTGCGCCAGGGATCCAATACCTCCTTCAGGACTGCGGAAACACCTCGCGGGTCCCGGCCGTCCCAATCGTGGACCACCCGGGCAATGGGGTGCAGCGGGTCGGACGGGTCCTCGAGGGCGTTCCTTACGGCGGTGGCCCAGTGTTTCAGCAGGTTTACGTCGAGGCGTCCGGGCCAGGCGACCGACTCCGGCAGCGATCCGCCGTCGTCGAAGCGGCATCCGGTTTCCCGTTCGGCTTCGACAAGTTTCCGAACCGCCATCAGGTAGGCGGCCGCTTGTTGCAGGTGCGGCTTCTGGGCCAACCCCACTGCCCTTAGAATCCGGGGCCGATGCTCCGCTGCCAGGGCCTCCAGCTCGAGAGCCACCTGCCGGTTGTGCTCCATGGACTGAAAGCGAACCTGGCGGTAGCTGGAGCTCAGCAGGAAACCGAACAAGGCGTAGTAATCCCGCTGCGATATGGCGTCGAACTTGTGGTCGTGGCAGCGGGCGCAGGATACCGTCAACCCCAGGAAGGTCTTGCTCAACACGTCGATCCGGTTGTCGAGTCGCTCGATTTCATCCTGGCGCAGGTCAACCGGAGAATCCTCCTCTTCACCGAAAAAGGGCCAACCGGTGGCTATCACCGACTCATTGACGCCGGTGGTCGGGTCTACCCGGGGAGCCGGCAGCAGGTCGCCCGCGACGTGCTCGGCTACCAGTTGCGGGTAGGGAATATCGGCGTTGAACGTACGGACCAGGTAGTCGCGATACTGGAAGGCGTTGGCGATCAGGAAGTCGGTTTCGTGACCCCGGGATTCCGCGTAGTGCACCAGGTCCATCCAATGCCTTGCCCAGCGTTCGCCGAATCGGGGCGAGGCCAGAAGGCGGTCCACCACAAGGGAGTGGGCATCGGGTCGCCGGTCGTTGACGAAGCGCTGAATCTCGTCCGGAGTGGGAGGCAGGCCCGTCAAGGCAAATGAGACCCGGCGCAGCCAGGTCCGGCGGTCCGCGGGTGGAGCGGGAGCCAGATTCTCTTGCTCGAGCTTGTACAGCAGAAACCGGTCGACGGGATCGCGGGGCCAGCGACTGTCCCGGGTGGAAGGCGGCGGCAGGCTGAGCGGGGGCTCCCATATCCAGGGGTATCGCCGCTTGCGGGCTGCAAGGTCGAATCCTTCGGCGGCGGTTCCGGCACCTGGGGCAGGCTCCGGTTCGGGCCAGGGGGCTCCGGCTTCAATCCAGGCCCGAATGTCCTCGATGACCGATGCCGGAAGAGGTCCCGGCGGCGGCATCTGCAAATGCGGGTCCCGGTAGCTGACGGCCCGGTAGAGTCGACTTTGGAGCGGTTGCCCGGGCATCACCACCGGCCCCGACCTGCCGCCCCGAAGCAGGGAGGATCGGGTGTCCAGACGGAGGCTCGATTCCTGCCTTTCGGGACCATGGCAGGAAATGCAGTGGGTGGCCAGAACCGGGCGAATTCTCTTCTCGAAAAACTCTCTCTGATTTTCTTCCGAAGCGCCTCCCCAGGCCGGGAGTGACAGCAACGGAAACGCCACCGCCAAGCAAAGCCACATCAGCCGAGCTCCTCTGTCGTTCTACCCCGATACGTCTGAAACAAACCCTTGCGCCTGGTGGCTGGAAACCGGCTTATAGTCAAGCGCGGGTAGATTCTTGATTAACATCGATGCACAGGATGCACAGGATTTTTTCTGGAGACGGCCGGCTTGTCGTCGTGAGCATCCCTGTTGCTTCGGGTAACCCCAGGCTCCGCCTTGGGGTGCGGATCATACGAGAGTGAAACAAGAGAAGTTCATGGCCTGCCGAGAGCAAGATTATTGAACATCGATGCACAGGATTCACAGGATAAAGAGGAGGTGAAGTTCCTGCAAGGGAAGCCGGCTTGGGTGATAATCCGGCCCGGG
>JAPPFQ010000211.1 GCA_028875135.1 Acidobacteriota bacterium | reverse complement strand
GGCGAGACGCCCGCGCTCCCGGGTGGGCCTCATTCCGTGACGGCATCGCAGCAAAGAACGCCCATCGGTATTCGTGTCTATTCGTGTTCATTCGTGGTTCGTCTTTAGTTCAAAAACATCGGCTGTTATTCCTCTTAATGATCCGCCGGGAGGGAGGCCTGACCTGTTTTCACTACGCCCGCCCCGCTGTCAGGAGCGCTTTTTTTTGGCTTTTCGCGCTTGCTGGTGAAGCCGCTCCCGGGACTGCTGTCCCAGGGCGTAGAAGATGATGGCCAGGGACAGGGCGGCCAGGATTCCCAGGATGAGCGTTCGCTGTTCATAGACGCGGTTCGGCAGTCGGACCACCCGGAACTGGGAATCCTCCCCGTGATCGTGGCCGTCATGAGGGGAGTGCTCGGGGGCTTCGCCGGCGATCCTGAGGTTGAGAAACTCTCCCTCGGCGATCTGGGTGATGTGGAAGGTTGCGGACTCGGTCCGGGAGTCGATTCCCGTGGAAACCACTCCCGTGCCCGTGACTTGAAGGTCGGAGGGTTTCACGAACAGTTGAGAGTGGTCGGTCCCGTTGAGCAGCCGAAACTTGAGTTGTCTGTCTTCGCTGGGAAACCTGACGTTGTAGGCGACCCAGATCTCATTGATGCCCGGCTTCATGGGGTAGTTGATCCGGTAGCCGCCTCCGTCCCGGATGAGGGGACGCTGAGGCAGAGGAATTCTCCCCAGGCCCAGCACCGACACCTTCAGATCGAGGGGAGAGTCCGGGGTGTCGAACTCGAAGGTCGACAGGGAGTTCGCCAGCGTCCGCCTGGGTTGAGAGTCGTTGGTGAGGAGGTACTGGTGTTCGATTCGCAACTCGTTGCCGTGAGCCAGGGCGATCATGAAGGGCATGGATACGCCGACATCGGCGAGCTGGGGCGCCGTTTCATAGATGGTCAGGAGTTGAGGATCCTCCAGCTCGGACGTGGTGGACAGCGACCGGTTGTAGTTGACTCCCCGGTAGATGGTTCGCAGCAGGATGTGGGGGCTCGAAGGGGCCAACTCGACCTGATCGAAGGTGAACCGCCCTCCCTGACCGGTAAGGGTTTCCTTGGTGGCGTTCATTCCCTCGCCCAGCGTGAGAAGCTCCACCTTCTGGTTGACCGCCGGCCGTCCGGTGGTCCCGTTGATCACCTGCCCCGATACGGAGGACTGGGCCCAGGCGGATTGCAAGCAAAGGCTGGATGCCCAGAGAAAGGCCGCGAGCAGTCCAAGGCCGCGAGAGACCGGGCAAGGACCTTCCTTGCGTCGCCGGAGGAGCCATTGGCCGGGAACGGTGGCTATCATGGAAGTCGCTCGGCCCTTTTTCGCCGAGCCCTCGAAGATTCTCTGCCCTGGGAAGGCCTGAAGGACGGGCGATGTGTCGATTGGAATCCCGACGGATGCGGAAAATTGGAGGGATATCGGTTCAAGGCTTCCTGGATTTGCCGGGGCGCTTGCCGCTCTTCAGCACCGCTACCACCTGAGGACTGCCCGTCCGGTCGAGCGGCCCGGGCTGGATCGCTTCGATCTGGCTCACCACTCCGTAGGCTTCCGCCAGGTAGTCCTGGTGGAGCCGCTGGTAGTCCTCGTCGGAGAGTTTGCCCATCTTGTACTCGAAGTCCAGGTCCTTGATGTTCTCGTAGATGGTCTCCTTCCTTCTCAGCAGGCGCTTCAGGCCGGTGGAGCGGCTGTCGATATCCACCAGGAAGGGACTGCCGGCGGTGGATAGCAGGGGGCGAAAGACGTAAATGGCCGCCGCCAAGGATATCAGTATGCATGTCAGAGCCAGCCAGACCATGGAAACTGAACCTCGAATCCTACAGGATACCCGCTGTTCGGGTGATCGCGCGACCCCGGAACAGGGGCTCAGTCGAAATCCTTCAACTCCTTCTCCATCCGGTTTCGATACTGTTCCGGAATGGCCTCCGGGGTGGCTGGAGCCGAGGCCGGGAGCGGCCTGCGCCGGGTCCACACCCTGACGACCCGATAGAGCACGAGCAGCCCCGCCAGGAGAGCCACCACCGGCAAGGTCCAGGCCACCAGGTCGAAGCCCTCGCCGGTGGGCGCCGATAGAATGACGCCACCGTACTTGGCCACGAAATCGTCCACGATCTGCTCTTCCGTCATCCCTGCCTGCAGCTTCTGGTCGATCTCGCTCCTCAGCGGGTTGGCGGAACCGCAATGCAGCATGCCGCAGCCCGAGAGCTGGTGGTTGCAGCTGCATTGACAGACAAAGTTTTCGGAAACCTTCTTGACCTCGGGCGAGAAGATCTGCGCGGCGGCCGGCGAGGAAAACAGGATTGCCGGAAGCAGAATCAGGGCCAAAAACCGGTAGCGGACCCAAGCAGAGCTGTGGAACTGCAATGGAAGCGCATGCGGATCGTACTGCGCCCCAAGGCCTGTCCTAGACTTTGGCATAAGACTTGGCCTCGACTTTCAACGGAACCTTCTGGGCAGCCCGCTCATGCTGGTTGGGGATCAGGCAGATCACCGTCCCCAGGATGAAGACGGCTCCTCCGATCCAGATCCAGGCCACCAACGGCTTGATGTGGGCGTGAATGATGAACCTGGTCCCGTCCTGTTCGGGGCCGGCAAAGACGACGTAGAGGTCTTCCTTGAGCGTCCGGTGGAGGGCCACCTCGGAAGTGGGCTGTTTGCTGGCCTTGTAGAGCCGCTGTTCCGGCTCGATTTCGGAGAGGGCCTGACCCCCCTTCCAGACCTGCATTCGGGCCTTGGCCGAGGAATAGTTGGGGTTGTCGGCGTTCTCGACCTCTTTCATCTCCAGCGTGTAGGAGCCGATTTCCAGCTTGTCCCCCGGAACCATGGCTTGCTGCTGCTCCTGGTCAAAGCCCGCCCCGGCGAATCCTACGAAAAGGAAGACCATGGCCACGTGCACGATGTAGCCGCCATGCCTGCGGGTGTTGCGGAAGGTGAGGATCCAGAGCGACTGCCAATAGCCCTGACCCTGCCGGCGCCGCGCACGCGCTCCCCGATGAAATTCGGCCAGAATCGTCACCAATACGAAGACGCAGAGCATGAGGCAGACGGTCGCATAGAAGTGGCGCATCCCGAAGGCCACAAACAGCGCTCCCGCAGCCAGCCCGGCCGACAGCGGAATGGTGAAGTTCTTCCTCAGGCTGCGCAGGGAGGTCTTTCTCCAGGCCAGCAAGGGGCCCACGCCGGTCAGGAAGAGCAGGAACAGTCCGATGGGGATGTTGACCTGGTTGAAGAAAGGAGCCCCCACCGTTCTTTTCTCGTTGGTGACCCATTCCGACAGGATCGGAAAGATGGTCCCCCACAACACGGCAAAGGTGGTCGCCAACAGAACCAGGTTGTTGAACAGAAAGCTGCTCTCCCTGGAAACTACCGAGTCCAGCCGGTTCTCGCTCTTGAGCTCTTCCATTCGGGTGAAGAGAAAGTAGAGCGACAGGGCGGTCATCAGGATGAGAAAGGTGGAGAAGAAGGGACCGATCGGTGACTGGGCAAAAGAGTGGACCGAAGAAACGATCCCGCTACGAGTGAGAAAGGTGCCGAGAATGCACAGCAGGAAGGTGGCCAGGATCAGGACCATGTTCCAGACTTTCATCATCCCCTTGCGCTCCTGCATGATGACCGAGTGGAGGAAGGCCGTCCCGGTCAACCAGGGCATCAGGGAGGCGTTTTCCACCGGGTCCCACCCCCAGTAGCCGCCCCAGCCCAACACCACGTAAGCCCACATGGCGCCCAGGAGGATTCCGGTGCCCAGGAACAGCCAGGGGACCATCATCCACCGCCTGGTGGTGCGGATCCATTCCTCGTCCAGTTCCCGGGTGATCAAGGCGGCAATGGCGAAAGCGAAGGGGATGGTGAATCCGACGTAGCCCACGTAGAGAATGGGCGGGTGGATCACCATGGCCCAGTATTGCAGCAGGGGATTGAGTCCCTGGCCGTCGGGGGGAGCCCAGGGCACCGGCGCTTGCCCGGCCTGCGACACGCCGATGGCGTCGAAGGGGTTGGCGACGAAGTTGTTGACCAGCAGGAAGAAGGTGGTCACCATGGCCACCACTCCCACCACCCAGGGCATCAGCACGGGATTTCGCTTGCGATGGACCAGGACGGTCACCATGGAGAAGAGGGTCAGAATCCAGCACCAGAAGAGTAGCGACCCTTCCTGTCCTCCCCACAGCGCCCCCACCTTGTAGTACCAGGGCATGGCCTGGTTGCTGGAAGAGGCGACATACTGGAGCTGGAAGTTGCTGGTGACGAGCTGATACCAGAGGCTCATCACGGCGACGGTCACCAGGACGGTGACCGCGACGGCGGCTCTCTCTCCGGTGGCGGCCAGACGCCGGTGCCCGAATTTCCCTGCCAGCAGCGAGGCCACCAGCGCATAACAGGACAGACCGAAGGCCAGCAGCATGGTGAACTGTCCGACATCGGTCAAAAAGACTTGCATGGAGTGATTTCTATAGGAGTTCGATGCTGAATCGACCTGAGGATAAGCGCCGGCAGGAACGACTCTCGGACGTATTGCTGTCCAGTCCGGGCCGGCAGGGTCACTGGTTTTGA
>JAPPFQ010000593.1 GCA_028875135.1 Acidobacteriota bacterium | reverse complement strand
TCCTTGCTCAGATTGTTGTTCTCCGAGTGCAAATCGTCCACATCCCGGGCGACCTGCACGCCCTTGGCATTGTGCCAGGGACCGGCGCCGATTCGGTTGCGAGCATTGACTGCAGGCTGGTCTCCGGAGGGGCTGGCGCTCAAGTAAGCCCGCCAGCTCCGGTCGCCGGCGCCCGCGGCTTCGGCCAGTTTCTGACAGTGGGCATCGGCGCCCGCCAAGCCACCCAGGTTGGCTCCGTCACCAGGACCCGCGCTGGTGATGAAGAAGCCCAATTTCGCTTGCTCTCCCTTTGCCGGCTCGGTTGCCTCGGGCGTTTCCGGCTGCTGGGCGCAGGCCGTTGATATCGCCAATGCCATAATCAGTAGCTTGGTCTTCATGGTCTAGCCTTTCGTCCGCCATGAATTCAGCGGAATCCGTCGTCGTTTCGAATTGTTACCAAGGCGGCATTCTATATGACCAGACTGCCGCGGCAAAAGGTTCCGGCGGGAAAAAGCGGACCCTCAAACCACGAGTCACTTATCCACAGACACGGAGGAGACCCCCATCCCGGTCGGAACCCGGGCGCAAACCGTTCCGGACGGCGTCGTGCATCCCAAGCGCCCAGGTGTCATCGACATCGAGACTATCGGAAAACCGCACTTCGAAACCACGGGTGGTGCCTTCTGACCATGAGGGTTTGATGGTACACTGAGCGAGCCATGGTTCCGCTGCTGAAATCCATTCAAAGTCCTTGTTGCCAGAATTTTGGGAGATTTGCTGCCTGGGGAGGGTCCGGATGAGGCGCTGCCAACACTGACCACCACCCTCCGCCAGGAGGAACGCCGGTTTGGCTTTCAGCTTATGGCAGGCCTGTCCTTTCGGGTCCTGCCGCGAGTCGAACTGCGTATGGGCTACCGCTACCGCTCGGACCCGGTTGAGGGGGGTGTCCGCTTCCGCTTCTGAATGGTGACGCCAGGACCCTGTTCGAAAAACAGGCACTGCAATGGTCGCTTTTTCCAACGGCAGATCGAGCGGCTGGGGTCTGCCTGGTGCAAGAAAATGAGGGCCAGGCTGTAGACGGAGCCGATGCCAGGACACACTCTAGAAGTTGATTGTGCGACCATGATCTCGGGCGGCATTCGTTGACCGGGCTTGTAGGACCGTCCAGCGGGGCTAATTTGGACACCAGCGGCCCATTATGGCGGATTCAGCGGACCCGGGACCGTGCCAGGCCACGGCTGACGGCCTTCTTGCACGTTTTCGTTTATCAAATTTTCATGTGAATTCCACCAAAAATTCACTTTAGGAAAATGCTTGCATAGAGGTAAGATAACCGTATAGTAGAGGAAAAAAGTAGGCAGAGTGGAATGAAACTAGCGATTGTTCGCGTTTTGTGGTTTTGTACCCAGAAACCAACTACTCCCAGCAGGAGGGGTCCATGCTTCACCGACTTGCTGTCCTGACGATTATGCTACTCCTTGCCGTAGGTGCCGGCACAGCACACGCCCAGGGAACCGCCACCTTGAGCGGCGAGGTGAAAGACACCTACGGCTCAGTCATTCCGGCGGCGGACATTATTGCAACCAACAACGCCACCGGGGCCGAGGTGACCGGCACGACGGATGCCGTGGGCAACTACCGGTTGACCCTGGAGCCGGGAACCTACACGGTGACGGTGGAGGCGTCCGGCTTCGAGGCAGCCACCGCCAGCGACGTCGAGGCGATGGCCGGCCAATCGGTCGAGCGCGACTTCACGCTGGAACTGGGGGCGGTCACCACCTCTATCGTGGTAGTGGGCAGCCGCGCCGAGCCGCGATCGGTGACCGAGTCCACCGTGCCTGTGGACGTCATCCGTACCGAGGACTTCACCAGCCAGGGGAGCCGCGACCTGGCAACCCAGTTGCGGACGGTGGTCCCCTCCTTCAACATCAACACCCAGCCGATCAGCGATGCGGCCACCGTTGTCCGGCCCGCCAACCTGCGGAACCTGGCCCCCGACCACACCCTGATCCTGGTCAACGGGAAGCGCCGCCATCGCGCGGCGGTCATCACCTGGCTGGGAAACGGCATTGCCGACGGCTCCCAGGGGCCCGACATTTCCACCATCCCCTCCATAGCGGTTCGGCAGTTGGAGGTGCTGCGCGACGGAGCGGCGGCCCAATACGGTTCGGACGCCATCGCCGGAGTCATGAACTTCCAGTTGAAGAACGCGCCCTCGGGCGGCAGCCTGGAATTCCAGACCGGGGCGCACCTCGATGCAAATCCGGGAGACCAGGCAACCTGCGGGTCGGGAATCATCGGCGACATCAAGCACTCCTGCAACGGAATCGGCGGACACGGTCAGAACCTGTCGGTAGCCGGCAACGTCGGGTTGCCGATGGGGGAGAACGGTTTTCTCAACCTCAGCATGGAATACGGCACCGCCGACCCGACCAACCGGGCCATTCAACGCAACGACGCCCAGAGCATTATCGACGCGGGCAACACCAATTTGCGCAACACGGCCCAGGTGTGGGGATCCCCCAGGATCAACCACGACCTCAAGCTGTTCGCCAACTTCGGCAAACTGTTCGAAAACAACTGGCAATTCTACGGTCACACCAACTACGCCTCCCGCAAGGTGACCGGCGGCTTCTACTTCCGGAATCCCCACACCCGCGGCGGGGTCTTCCGCGGTCCCGTGGTGAATGGCCTCCCCACGCTGCTCGTCGGTGACCGAGTCTGGGCCGAGACCGCTCCCGAGAGCCGCACGCCCCCTCCCGGACGTGAGCCGGGCGAAGGCGGCTGTCCCATCGTCCCGGTTATCGACAACGTGCCCGATCCCGATGCGCTGGCCGCCGTCGAAGCCGACCCCAACTGCTTCACCCTCTACAGCCGCTTTCCCGGAGGGTTCACGCCGCAATTCGGGGGTGACCTGATCGACTACTCGCTGGTCACCGGCCTGCGCGGGTTCGCCGACAACGGCTTCACCTGGGACGCCAGCGCCGGCATCGGCACCAGCGAGATCGACCAGTTCATTTTCGATACGGTCAACGCCTCCCTCGGCTACGACACGCCCACCTCCTTCAGGCCAGGCATCTACAAGCAGAACGAGGTCAATTTCAACTTCGACGTTTCCTACCCCGTCCACGAATACGTGCACCTGGCCGCGGGAACGGAGTGGCGGCAGGAGACGTTCACCATCGGCGCCGGCGGCCAGCCGTCGTGGGAAATCGGCCCCTACGCCGCCCAGGGATTCAGCTCCGGTTCCAACGGCTTCAACGGATACCGGGCCGACACCACGGCGGGTGAGTGGAGCCGAAGCAACGTGGCCGTCTATGGCGACGCCGAGTTCTCCGACCCCGCGGACAAGTGGACCCTCGGTACGGCCCTGCGGGTGGAGGACTTCGAGGACTTCGGCACCACCGTCAACGGCAAGCTTTCCGGGCGGGTGGAACTGAGCGACACCGTCGCCCTGCGATCGGCGATCAGCAGCGGTTTCCGGGCTCCGACGCCCGGGCAACAGAACGCCTTCAACGTGACCACGGCCTTTATCGGGGGGCAGTTGACCAACCAGGGCGTAGTGCCCTCGACCTCGGCCGTGGCCGTGGCCAGGGGCGGCGAGCAGCTCCAACCGGAGAAATCCATCAACTTCAGCGCGGGCATGGTGGTTGAGCAGGGAAACTTCACCTTCACCGCCGACTATTTCCGGATTGACATCGATGATCGCGTCGCCCTGGCCCAGGAGATCAGCCTGACGGAAGATGAAATCGAGACGCTGCTGGCGGAAGGGATTCCGGAAGCACGCAACTTTCCCGTGTTCCGCTTCTTCCTCAACGACTTTTCCACCACCACCCAAGGCATCGACCTGATCTCGACCTACGTGGCGGGGAAAACGACCATCAGTGCGGTCTACAACTATACCGATACGGAGATCAAAAACGTTGAATCGTCCGTGATCGACCGCTTCCGCATCACCACCCTGGAACGGGGGTTGCCCAACACGCGCTGGAACTTCAGCGTGGGCCACGACGCCGGACCGTGGAGCCTTACGGGGCGCCTGCACTACTACGGCGGTTTCTGGGACAGCGAGGACGGGCGAAACGCCAATGACGTGGCTCCGGATCAAGTGGCAGAGTCCTGGCTCTACCCCTCCTATGCCGGCAGGGCCCTGCTGGATCTCGAGCTGGGCATCCCGCTGGGAGAAAGGGTCAAGCTGGCCCTGGGGGGCGAGAACGTGCTGAACACCTACCCCGAGGTAAACCAGTACGGCGCCATGACGGTGGGCAACCAGTACGGCCAGTTCTCGCCCTTCGGGTTCAACGGCGCTTACTACTACGTGCGGCTGAACTACAGTTGGGGCGGAAGCTTCTAGCTCGGGCGACGACCAGGGGAGGACGAACGGCTTCGGTTCGCTGTCCCCCACGCCGCGGCTTTGATGCTCGTCTTGCATCGATGGACAGGATGAACGGATCAACGATCCCGTTTATCCTGTCGATCGGTGTCTGCACCAGAATCGCCCTCGCCGGCCTTTGCGGACCTATCCGTTCGATCGACTGGCCGTTATTGGTCTCTGAGATTCACTCCTGACCCGCTCCCTGGTTG
>JAPPFQ010000693.1 GCA_028875135.1 Acidobacteriota bacterium | reverse complement strand
ACGGCGTCGCAGCAAAGGACCTCCATCGGTATTCGTGTCTATTCGTGTTCATTCGCGGTTCGTCTTCAAAACAGATCGGCAGTTTCACCCTCGTATGATCCGCACACCGGGGCGGGGGCGCGCCAACCCGTTTCGGGCAGCCCCCTCCATTCTTCCAGAGATAATCCCTCCCTGTCATTGCTATTATTGGGAGGCAGACGACGCCCTTTTCAATGATCGGGAGCACTCCATGAAATATCTGGTGACCGGCGCCAGCGGATTCATCGGCGGCTGCCTGGCCAGGCAGCTCCTCCGGGCCGGACACGAGGTGGGGGCGCTGGTGCGCAATCCCGGGTCCGCCAGGGACCTCGAGGCTGACGGCGCCGTCCTCCATCAGGGAGACATCCGGGATAAATCCTCCCTCCGGGCTCCCATGAGTGGGGTAGACGGTCTCTTCCACCTGGCTGCCTGGTACCGAATCGGAGTCAAGGACCGGAGGGAGGCCTGCCGGACCAACGTGGAGGGCACCCGCAACGTGCTGGAAACCGCCCGGGAACTGGGCGTTCCCAGGATTGTCTACACCAGCACCGTCGCCGTCTCCTCCGACACCGGTGGAAGGCTGGTCGACGAAGGGTTCCGCCACCAGGGGCCCTGGTTGACCCTGTACGAGCGAACCAAGTGGATGGCACACTACCAGGTGGCCCAGCCCATGGCCGAGGCCGGCTTGCCCCTGGTCATCCTGCAACCCGGAGTGGTGTACGGACCCGGGGACCCCAGCCCCATCGGCACGGCCATCCAGCAGTATCTTCAGGGACAGCTCCCCGTAACCCCTCAACGTTCGGCCTTCTGCTGGGCCCATGTCGAGGACACCGCCGCGGCCCATCTTCTGGCCATGGAACGAGGCCGGCTGGGCGAGAGCTACATCGTCGCCGGCCCGGTCCACTCCTTCCGGGAGGTTTTCGAACTGGCCGAGAGGCTGACCGGAATCCCAGCGCCCCGGATCCACCCTGGCCCGGGAACCATGAAGGCCATGGCAGCCTGCATGAGTCTGCTGGGAGCTTTCCTTCCCCTGCCGCCGACATACGCGGCCGAGAGCCTGCGGATCACGGCCGGTACAACTTACATCGGCGACAGCCGCAAAGCCCGCCGCGAGTTGGGCTTCGCCCCCCGCTCGCTGGAGGAGGGGCTGCGGGAAACGCTGGATTACGAAATGGAGCGGCTGGGGCTGGCGACGAACCCAACGCTCCCTTGAAGGCCCAATCGCCCTTTTGCTATTCTTGACAGTCAGGAGAACATCGTGATCACAGGCAATCTGGCTCGGGCGGCCCTGGCGCTTGCGGCCATCGCCGGGCTGCTGGCCGTAGCGGGAAAGGCCGCTGACCCCGCGGTGGATTTCGCCCGCGAGATCCAGCCGATCTTCCAGGAGCGATGCCTGGCCTGTCACGGCAGCCAAACCCAAATGCACGGTTTCCGGCTGGACCGCAGGTCGGATGCCTTCAGGGGTGGCGACTCCGGCGTTCCGGCCATCGTTCCGGGAAACAGCTCCGGCAGCCTGCTGTTGCGCTATGTCTCCGGACGGGACCCCGAAGTGTTCATGCCGCCGGAGGGACCGCCGCTGACCGGCGAGCAGGTGGAACTGTTACGGCGCTGGATCGATCAGGGCGCCGCCTGGCCGCAGGAAGAGGACTCCTCCCAATCCCCGACCGGCGCCAGTGATCACTGGGCTTTCCAACCTGTCTCCAGCCCTGAGCTGCCGGCCGTGCGGGCAAAGGACTGGGTCAGAAATCCCATCGATGCCTTCGTTCTGGAAAAACTGGAGGCCAAGGGCTGGAAGCCCTCTCCCGAGGCCGAACCCCATCAACTGCTGCGGCGGCTCTATCTCAACCTGATTGGACTGCCCCCCAACCTGGCGGAGCAGGAAGCCTTTCTGAAGAACCCGAGCGAGGCTGCCTACAAGGCCACCATCGACGACCTGCTGGCGCGTCCGGCTTACGGAGAGCGCTGGGCCCGGCACTGGCTGGACCTGGTCCGCTACGCCGAAAGCAACGGATACGAGCGGGACGGCGCCAAGCCCCACGTCTGGAAATACCGGGACTACGTGATCCGGTCCTTCAACCGGGACAAGCCCTTCGACCGCTTTGTGGTGGAGCAGCTGGCCGGAGATGAGTTGCCGGACGCCTCGGCCGAGACATTGATCGCCACCGGGTATTTCCGCCTGGGCCCCTGGGACGATGAACCCGCCGATCCCGAAACCGACCGATTCGACCAACTGGACGATATCGTCAGCACCACCTCCCAGGTATTCCTGGGACTGACCCTGGGTTGCGCCCGCTGCCACAACCACAAGTTCGATCCCCTGACCGCCCGGGACTATTACTCCATGGTGGCGGTCTTCAACGGCCTGCAGCGTCCCCGCGACTACCGCACCGAGCTGGACCTGCCGATCGGGACTCCCCGGCAACTGGAGCAGTACCGGGCCACCTCCCGCCGGATCGAGCGCCTGCAGGAGGAGCTCGACCGGTTGAGAGCCCTCTTGCGACGAAATTTCCTGGAGTCGGGCCGGTCCAACTTGCCGGCCCTGGCGGTGCAAGCCTTTCTGGCCCCCGATCCCAGCCGGAAGCAGAAAGGCCTGAGGAAGGTTTTCGAAAAGCAGTTGGCGGAAGAAGTGGGAAACGCCTCTGTTCCGGACACCGTCCGGGAGCGACTGGAGGCCGGGGAACGGGAGATCCGGGCGCTGGAGGCCACCCGAATCGATCTACCCCGCGGCTATTTCATGCACGAGCCGGATCCGTCGCCGCCCGCCACCCACCTTTTGATCCGGGGTAGCGCCGCCAATCCGGGGCCGGAAGTAGCGCCCGCCTTCCCGGCCATCCTGTCGGAGACCGTCTTTCGGCCCGAGCCCCGGAACAGGAGCAGCGGGCGAAGGCTGGCCCTGGCTCGATGGCTGGTCGATTCTCAAAATCCTCTCACCGCCCGGGTGATCGTCAACCGCATCTGGCAAAAGCACTTCGGATTCGGGCTGGTTCGGAGCGCCAGCGATTTCGGCACGCGAGGCGAGAAGCCGACACACCCCGAGCTGCTGGATTGGCTGGCCCGGTGGTTCGTGCGGGAAGGGTGGTCCGTCAAGGAGCTCCATCGCTTGATCCTCTCCAGCAACAGCTACCGCATGAGCCGAAAATGGGATTCTCACTACGGCGAGGAAGATCCGGAGAACCGCCTCTTGTGGCGCCTCCCCCGGATTCGACTGGAGGTGGAGGCCATTCGGGACTCCATGCTGGCGGTCAGCGGACGGTTGAACCGGCGCATGTTCGGGCCCAGTATGTTTCCCAGAATCTCCAGGGCGGCGCTGGAGGGACACAGCGATCCCGACACCGTCTGGAAGCCTTCAGCCGAGGAAGAAGACCGCTCCCGCCGCACCATTTATGTGTTCCTGAAGCGCTCCCTGGTGGTTCCCATGCTGGAGGTGCTGGACCTGTGCGACACCACCAAGACCGCTTCACGGCGGATGACCACCAGCGTGGCTCCGCAGGCGCTCGCGCTGTTCAACGGGGAGTTCGTGAACCGGCAGGCCCGCTACCTGGCCGCCCGCCTGGAGAACGAAGTGGGGCCGGATCCGGCGAAACAGATTGAAAGGGCCTATACCCTGGCGCTGGCGCGACCTCCCAGCCAGGCGGAAAAGGGGAGCCTTCTCGCATTCTTGCGGCGGGAAACCGACGACCAGATCCGGCAGCAGGACATTCTTCCGGCCAACGCCCGCCGCGGAGCTTTGCGAGAAATGTGCCGGGTGATTCTGAACCTGAACGAGTTTGTCTATCCGGATTGATGAGGTGAGCCCATGTCTCATCGGTTTATTCCCAACCCCACGCCCTGCGGCCGGAGCCGGCGGCAGTTCCTCTGGGAGGTGGGGGGCGGCTTCGCAGGCCTGGCCCTCACCGACCTGCTGAGTCGGGACGGCTTTTTCACCCGGACCGCGGCCGCCTCTGACAACCGCGCCGGGGCCGGTTCCCTGCTGGCCGCCAAGACACCGCATTTCCCGGCCAAGGCCAAGCATGCCGTCTTTCTCTTCATGAACGGAGCTCCCAGCCAGGTGGACACCTTCGATCCCAAGCCGGCTCTGACCCGTTTTCACGGCACTCCCTACAAGGGCTCGCTGGAGGTCGGTTCCAACAACCGGGCCATCGGCTACCTGATGCAGAGTCCCTTCCCCTTCCGCAAACACGGCCGGAGCGGCCTGGAGATCAGCAGCCTCTTCCCCCACACGGCCAAATGGGCCGACGACCTGTGCGTCATTCGCTCCATGTATACCGACACGGCCGCCCATGCCTCCGGCTGCCTCCAGATGAACACCGGCAACGTCACCATCGGCAAGCCCTGCCTGGGATCGTGGCTCAGCTACGGGTTGGGCACTCTCAACCAAAGCCTTCCCAGCTTCGTGGTGATGACCGATCCCCGGGGCGGGCCCATCAGCGGAGCTTCCAACTGGACAGCCGGATACATGCCCGCACCCTACCAGGGAACCCTGTTCCGCAGCACCGGGGCGCCCCTGCTGGATCTCGCCACCCCTCCCGGCGTCAGCCGGAAGACCCAGCGCCACTC
>JAPPFQ010000009.1 GCA_028875135.1 Acidobacteriota bacterium | reverse complement strand
CCTATGGCCTGGATACCTCCGACAGGCTCTACCTGGATTTCGCCGTAATCAACAGCGGCAATTCCCCGGTGGCCGCACCCTTTCGAGTCGAGCTGTTCCTGGACGGATTGTTGTGGGAAACCTTCGACATTCCTCCTCCCCTGGAGCCTCGAGCCTTTCGTTTTCGCCTGGACTACCCTCTTGGACAAGTGGGCGCAGGCACCCATACCCTCCAAATCGTCGCCGATGCTGGAGACTCGGTTTCCGAGAGCGACGAATCCGATAACGCCTATACACGGACTTTCTTCGTCAGCGGCGACTGCTTTCCTCTGACAACCAGAATTTCACCCCGGCGAGCCGGGATCCTGACCCTGAGCCGAGCACCCAATTGCGGCGGAAGCACTGTCGGCATCAGCCGGGTTACCGTTCCTTACGATGGTCCGGCGGGGGCACCGGGTGAACTTGGCATTGCGGGGGAACCCGTGGTCAAAGCCCAACGGGCGCGAGCATTTGCCTCGCTCAGGGCGAGGGCTCAAGCGGAGGATCGAGTCAGAGTAATCGTGGGATTGAGAACTGAAGGAAGACCGGCCGGCTCGCCTGCCGGAAGCTTGAGCGTCCTGGCCGCCCGCAGACCGGCGATTGCTCGCGCCCAGCAATCGGTGGCGACCCGAATGTTCGGTCACAACGTGTCCATCATTCGGCGGTTCAAGTTCATTCCCTATGTGGCGATGGAGGTGGACGAAGCAGCCTTGGAAGCGCTTGCTTCGGACCCGGAAGTCGTCAGCATCGAGGAAGATGAAGTCGTTCGCACGACCCTGGAGGAAAGCGCGCCGTTGATCGGAGCTCCCCAGGCCTGGGCTCAAGGCTACGATGGTTCGGGACAAGCGATTGCCATCCTGGATACGGGGGTGAACAAGCATCACCCTTTTCTGTCGGAAAGGGTGGTGTCCGAGGCTTGCTATTCAAGTACCGACGACGTCTTCTCGCCACCGGTATGTCCCGGGGGCGTCAGCGAGTCGACCGGTTCGGGATCGGCAACGCCCTGTCCGGCGAGCGACTGCTTTCACGGAACTGCAGTAGCCGGGGTCGCCGCCGGTCGTGGAACGAATTTCTCGGGTGTGGCCCCGGGAGCTCGGATCATCGCGATCCAGGTATTCTCTCAATGCGTTATCTCCAGGAACTGCATCCAGTCTTTCAACAGCGATTGGATCGCCGGGTTGGAGCGTGTTCTCGAGTTGAGCGCCGGTTTCGACATCGCCGCCGTCAACATGAGCTTCGGCGGCAGAACGTTTTCCCGGGTTTGCGACTCCGAATTCCCGGCTGCAAAAGACGCCATGGAAAACCTCCGTGCGCTGGGAATCGCCCCCATTGCAGCCTCCGGAAATAGCGGCATCGGCACAGCCATCGAGTTCCCCGCTTGCATCTCCAGCGCCGTAAGCGTGGGGTCTACCGGTGGAGGCGGTGAAGAGACAGGCTTGGAAGCGGTCTCCGAGTCTTCAAACAGCTCTCCTTTGCTGGACCTGCTGGCTCCGGGCGAATCGATCACGACCTCCGGACCCGACGATGGGTTCGACACGTACCGGGGAACCTCCTTTGCCGTTCCACACGTGGCCGGCGCCTGGGCCGTGCTGAAGTCCAAGGCTCCCAATGCCTCGGTCACGGAGCTGCTCTCCGTGCTGAAGGACACCGGCATCCCCATTGTCGACCCTCGAAACCGCCTCGTCAGGCCCCGCATCCAGGTCGATGCCGCCCTCGACAGGATCGTTGAGGAGCTACCCTATTCCGCCGGCACCCGGCTCACTCTGATCGCCAGGCCCAATCCCGGATTCCGGTTCAAGAGCTGGCGGGGATGCGACTCCCCCTCCGGGAACCGGTGCGTGGTCGAGATGGACTCGAGCAAGAACGTGGTCGCCATCTTTGAACCGGCGGCTTCCAGCCTCCCGGACCTGGTCACGACTTCGCTGACGGGACCCTTGACGGCGACCATCGGCAGCACGGCCTCGATTTCCGCCGGCATTCGCAATCGGGGTCCGGCCAACGCCGGCCCGTTCCGTCTGGGCCTCTACCTGTCTACCGACACCACCATCACCACGGCCGACACCTGGTTTGCCGCCTGCTCCTACCAGGACGGCCTTCTGGCCGGAGAATCCGAAACCTGCAGCCGGTCGTTTCCCATCCCTCCCCGGGTGAGTCCCGGCCGCTATCACCTGGGGGCCATCGTGGACGACCTGGATCGGGTGGCCGAGAACAGCGAGACCAACAACGCCCGGGTGGCCGAGTCGGGGCCGACGGATGTCCTGGTTCCCAGGATCCTCTCCCGCTCCTTCGTGCCGGTCGTTCTGAGCGCCGCGGGGCGCCGGGGCTCCTTCTTCACCTCGGAGCTGATCCTGACCAACGCGGGGTCTCGGGAGGCAAGCCTCGACTACACCTACACGGCCCATGTCGGAAAGGGGAGCGGCCAGGCCTCGGACCTGCTGGCTCCCGGCGAGCAGCGGATCGTGCCCGACGCCCTCGACTACCTGCAAGAATTGGGCATCCCCATCCCGGCTTCGGGCAATCGGATCGGGACCCTGGCGGTGGAAGCCCTGGCCACCGAGGAGGTGGGCGTCATGGTCCGCACCACCACCCTGGTGCCCGAGGGTCGGGCCGGCCTGTCCTATCCGGGTGTCGCCGGCAGCCAGGGGTTCGAGGAGCCGGTCTATCTGTGCGGCTTGCGGCAGAACAGCCGGGACCGCTCCAACGTGGCTTTCCAGCACATGGGAAGTCCGGACGAGGGCCCGATCACGTTGCGGACCAGCGTGTTTTCCGGGGATGAAGTCGGTTCCGATCTCCCGGACCTGAAGGACGTGATCCTGCAGCCGGGAGGGTTTCACCAGTTCTCGGAAGTGTTGGGCGAGGTGGCCAACGGCTACGTCCGGGTAGAGAGGGTCGAAGGGAGGGCGCCCTTTTACGCTTACGGGGTCATCAACGACAACGCCAACTCCGACGGCTCCTTCGTCTTTCCGGCCACAGCCGGCTCGCTGGAGGGCAGTCTGCGCCACACGCTGCCCGTGATCGTCGAGGTCAACGAGTTCTCCAGCGAACTGACGGTGACCAACTTCTCCCAAGAGGCCAAGACCCTCGACTTCAGCTTCGTGGCCGAGGGGCTCACGACTCCGGACGACACGGCCCGCTTCAGCCTGAGGGTGGAGCCCGGCCGGCAGCGGATCATTCCCGACGTCATCGACAGCGAAATGCGCCGCAAGGGTGTCGAGGGAGTGCCCGCGGGGAGGGGCGGGCTGGCCGGCGCCCTGTTCGCCACGGCCAACAGCGGCGACATGAGCGGAGTCGTGATCGGTGCCCGCACCAGCTCCCCGGACGCTCGCGGCGGGCAGTACGGGGTCTTCTACAGCGCCGTGCCCGACGGAGCGGCCTTCACCGGCAGCGCCTGGATCGATGCCCTGCAACAAAACGCAGAGAACCGCAGCAACCTGGCCCTGGTCAACACCGGAGAAGTGGACGGGAGCGAGAGCGTCTTCCGCCTCGACATCTACGACGGAGACTCGGGCCGGCTGGCCGGGACGACCACCACCCAGCCGCTCCCGGCCCGGCGCTGGCGGCAGATCAACTCGATCCTGGCAAACCATGCCCGGGGAACGAGCCAGGGGTATGTCCGGATCCGGCAGGTCTCCGGCAACAATCCCTTCCTGGCCTACGGCGTGGTCAACGACGGCGGGGCTCCGCGAGAACGCAGCGGCGACGGGGCTTTCGTCCCGGCGCGACCGTAGGGTTGGGGAGTCCGGCGTCCTTCGTGGAGCCAGGGAAATTCTCAACTCTCTCCACGTTTCCTTACCGGAAATCAGGACATTATGCGGTTTATTTACTTGACGAAACTACCGCATGGTATAGATTAAATGCCTCTCACTACCTGATTGCAGACAGTAGCGGTTCAACAAAGATCAAGGAGCGATTGCCATGAAATCCATGACTCGGGTGGTTCTCTTGGGATGTGTGCTGGTTATGGCGGGCCTGCTGTCCCATGTCGGTCCCGCCTCGGCCCAGGATGCGCCCGCGGTTACGGCCCGGGACGTGGTGGACCGGGATACCCTGAAAGCCTTCGTCCAGGGAGCGATTGCATGGTTGGGGGCGCAATTCGAGAGTGGAGAGGCTGTCAACATTGACGCCCTGAAGGGGGCTTTCAGGTTGGAACCCGGTCCCTGGAAGCACGGGTCCACCTACTTCGTCGTGCTGGTTCACAACCGTCAAGATCCCAATTTCATATTGATATTTTTCGACGCAGCCAATCCGGACCGTGATTCAAAGTTCCTTGGGCTGATCCAAGACGCCAACGTGGTGCAGGCCATGAAAGATCTGGCCGCTGTGGCAATCGAGAATGCACCCGACGATGGAGGCTTTGTCGAACATGAAGAGGCAGGCATGAGCAGAGTCAGCTATGCTCAACTTGTGGTAGGGCCGCCGAACGCAGGAGCTATCGCAGATCAGGAACTGGTCATCAGCGCCGGTTTCAATCCGGCAGACGTTCCAGTCCAGATGGACGTGATGACGACCTTCGTCCCGGTGGTGCTGGACTCGAGGGGGAAGAACAACTCTCACTTCACTTCGG
>JAPPFQ010000585.1 GCA_028875135.1 Acidobacteriota bacterium | reverse complement strand
CCGCTCGGTCATAGACCAGCAGTTCGTCCTTGTTCGGGTCCGGCTCGGCCCCCAGGGCAGGCCCAGCAGGATGCAGGCTACTGCCGCCCTCGCCAGCAGCCGCGCGGCCTTCGCTCCCACCAACAGCTTCGAAACATGCTTTCTCACTACTGCCTCGCTGGAATCTTCTTTGCCGAAGCCTCTGCCGGAGGTCGCCCGCGGAGGGAGAGGGCGCGAGGAGAGAGCGCCCCCTCGATCCGCTATACCTTGCCTCCGCTCCCCGTCAACGGCATTGAGGCGTAGGAGATGGAGATCTCCCGGCAAGCGGAAAAGCAGCGGGCAACCAAGAGACTCGTGCATCCATCTGCACCATGATCCACATTGTGTAGAATCACACATTATTATGTCAAGACTTTTAATAACAAATAGCAGTATGCAATAAAGTGCATAAACTTCTCCGATCCCTTGCCGGTTGCCTGCCATGCCCGACAACAAACCCTTCGACCGGATCCGCCGCGGCGGCGGACCGCGGTCAATGCTACATGGGCCGCGTCCGGGGCGAGTCCATGGCCCCTTAACTGCACTGTTCCGGTCAGGAAGGGCGGCAGGACGATTCCGATACCGGCCGGCGCTCTCCGGCTGGGTTGCGACGAGGGGATACAAGCCGGCTCCCCGGTCATCCTGGTGGAAGGGCTCCGCTCGGGAATCCAACCCGGCATCCCTCTGTTTACATTGGAACCGGGATGGAGTAGATTTTTTTCCAGCTACGAGTAGGAATCGGGTCATGAAGCCGTCGCGTGTGCAACTGTTGGGACTCTGCATCCTGGCGACGCTCCTGTTTGCCTACCTGGCCCTTCGTATCTGGCTCTGGTCTTGACGAATCCACCCCTCATCGTTGTCCTGGGACCGACCGCAAGCGGAAAATCCAACCTGGCGTTCCGGCTTGCCCGGCGATTCCGGGGTGAGATCGTCGGTTGCGATTCGGTGCAGGTCTACCGGTTTCTGGACATCGGCAGCTCCAAGGTGCTCAAGCCCGACCAGGCCGGCATCCCTCACCACCTGATCGATTTTCTCGATCCCGACAAGGAGTTCACTGCCGGTCAGTACATGGCTCTGGGCCGCACGGTCCTGTCGGAAATCGGGCAGCGGGGAAATCTGCCTCTGGTGGCGGGGGGCACCGGTCTCTACCTGCGCGCCTTGCTCAACGGTCTCTTCGACGGCCCCTCCCGCTGTGAATCGCTGAGAGGACGCCTGCAGCAGCGGGCCCGGCGAAAGGGGGACACCCACCTCCACCGCTTGCTGGCGAGAGTGGACCCGGAGTCGGCCCGGCGCATCTTGCCCAGGGACCGGCCCAAGATCATACGGGCGCTGGAGGTCTATTTCCTGACCGCCAAGCCCATCTCGCTTCATTTCCGGACCGCCACCGAGAAACTCAAAGGGTTCCGGCTGCTGAAGATCGGGCTCAGCCCGGCGAGGGACCGGCTCTACCGAAGAATCGAAGAGCGCGTCGACCGCATGTTCGCCGGCGGACTGGTGGAGGAAGTCCGCTCCATCCTGGCCAAGGGGTTTTCTCCCGACTGCAAGCCTCTCCAATCACTCGGATACCTTCAGGTCGTTCAGTTTTTGCAGGGAGAGATACCCTTGCAGGCCGCCGCGGACGCTACCAAGCAGGCCACACGGAATTACGCCAAGCGACAGTTGACCTGGTTTCGAAAAGAAGAGAACGTGACCTGGATTCCGGGGTTCGGGGATGAAGATTCCCTCGGGTCCGACGTTGAAGCTTGCGTGGCGGATTTCATCCGGGCCGGGACAAGACAGCCTTCGGGGACGTCGACCGGACCGGTGCTCTTGCCTGCCCCCTAGGGGGCTCCGGAGTTGCATTGCTTCAGCGGCCTTGGGCCCGTAGGCTATTCAGGAGATTCAGGAAATCCATGGAAAAGCAACCGCACAATATTCAGGATGTCTTTCTCAACCACCTTCGCAGGGAGAAGCTGCCGGTCACCGTCTTCCTGATGAGCGGGGTCAAGCTGACCGGACGGATCAAGAGCTTCGACAAATACGCGGTCATTCTGGAGTCCGGCCAACGGGACCAGCTCATCTTCAAACATGCCATCTCGACCGTTGTGACGACCAAATCGGCCCCGGCCGCTGCGGCTCCGTCCGCGCCGTTTTCCACCCCCCCCTCGACGACAACCAAGGCATCCGACCCGGAACCTTCCGACTGAGATGGAAATCGCCGCCCCGGACAGAGAAAGCGTCATCCTGGTGGGATGCGAGCTGAAGCGACCCGTCAGTCCGGCCGCCGGCAGGGGAGCCGGGCTGAGCCTGGAGGAATCGCTGGACGAGCTGGCGGCCCTGGCTTCCGCCGCCCGCGCCAGGGTGGCCGGCCGCCTGCTGCAGCAACGGTCCCGCTACGACCCGGCCTACCTGATCGGCAAGGGCAAGGTGGAGGGGCTGAAGGGACTGCTGGATCGACACCGGGCCGACACCGTGATCTTCGACGACAACCTCTCTCCGGCCCAGCAACGAAACATCGAGCGCGCACTCGACTGCAAGGTGGTGGACCGAACCCAGCTCATCCTGGACATCTTCGCCAGCCGCGCGCGAACCCGGGAGGGGAAGCTGCAGGTCGAGCTGGCTCAGCTCGACTACTGGCTGCCTCGATTGGGAGGCCGGGGAGTGGAACTGTCGCGCCTGGGAGGAGGAATCGGCACGCGCGGGCCGGGCGAGACCAAGCTGGAGACCGATCAACGCAAGATCCACCAGAGGATTCACAAGATCAAGCGCGATCTCCAGCGGGTGAGGGCCCACCGGCAACTGCACCGCTCCTTTCGCCAATCCGTTCCCGTGCCCACCGTCTCGCTGGTCGGATACACCAATGCCGGCAAATCCACCCTCTTCAATGCCCTGACCCGGTCGGACACCCTGGCCTCCCGCCAGCTCTTCGCCACCCTGGACCCGCTGCTGCGCCGCATCCGGCTGCCCTCCAAGCGAGAGGTGATCCTGTCCGACACGGTCGGTTTCATCAGCAAGCTTCCCGCTACCCTGGTCTCGGCCTTTCGGGCCACCCTCGAGGAGATCGGAGAAGCCCAGCTTCTGCTGCATGTGATCGATTGCTCCAGCCCCCGCGCCGAACACCAGCGATCCTCGGTGCTCAAGGTGCTGGAGGAACTGGGGGATTCGGGCAAGCCGACCCTCGAGGTCTACAACAAGACCGACCTGCTGGAGAAACCGCCCAGACTTCCCCCGGGAGACAATGTCCTGAGAGTATCGGCGCTGCGGCGCCGGGGGATCTCCGGACTTCTGGAGAGGATCGACCAATCCATCTACGGAGATCCACTGGTGCGGGCGCGTTTCCGGGTGGGCGCTCACCAGGGGGACCTGCTGGCGCAGATCCATGCCAAGGGACGGTTGGTTCGCCGGGAAGTTCGGGACAGCCAGGTCCTGCTGGAAGTGGAAGCCCCGCGCTCGGTGGTGGAACAGCTCAGGCAGCTCGCTGGTCCGTCGCAGGAGCCGGAGCAGGGAGTACCCCGCTGATCCCCTACTCCCGGGCCGGCAGGTAAGCCCCGTCGCCGCTCCTTTCTCCCGGCACCCCGCCGTCGTTGACGACCCCATAGGCCAGAAACGGATTCTCCCCCATTACCTTCTCGATCCGAATGTACCCCTGCCGGGTGTCCGGGTTGGATCGGAGCAGTATCCCGTCGATCTGATGCCACCCACGGGCCGGCACCGGCTTCGTCACCACCGTCTCCTCCAGCATTCCCGTCTCCCCGTTGTAGATCTCCAGGTGGAAAATGCTGGGGCTGTCGTCCACCTCCCCCGTGTTCACCAACGCCAGGTTGCTCCGGTTCTCCTCGTTCTGCTGCAAACCCTCCACCCAGGCCTGTCGGGTGAAGCCCTCTCCTTCCGGCACCGCGTTGTAGAAGACGCTGTAGGTTCCCCCGCCTCCCTTCGAGCCCGTCCTGGCCGCGACCACGATCCCGCTGAGGTCTCCCTCTGCAGCCCTGACGAACAACGGACCCAGGTAGAAGCCCCGCCTCCTGCCCAGCTTCGCCATCTCCTCTCCGCGCAACGCCTCCACCAACTCGGGAACGATCACCTGCTCGCGTGCGTTCAGCTCCATGGCGAACTCCACACTCTTGTCATCCCCCTTGATCTGCTCCGACACAAACTCGAATTCCAGCCTCCTGGGCTCCTGGGAGAAGTTCGTCACCGTCAGCTCGCTGTTGAAGTCTCTCGTTTCCGCGATCACCGGCAGGGTCTGCCTCCGCTTGCCCTCCAGGGAACCGGCCGTCACCGGAAACACGAACGACCCGTCCGAGTTGGCCTGGTCGTTGATCACCCCGTAGGCGTAGAAGGGTGCACTCCCCTCCACCCGCTCCACCTTCACGTAGCCGTTCTCCACCCTGCCCAGCGGCCCCGAGTACTGGTGAAACCCTCCCGGCTCAAGTTTCACGTCCTCAAGCACTCGGGCCGTCGCATCCCCCGCCGCCCCCGAATACACCGTGGTCCTCAAGGTGATCGCTCCCTCCTCCGCAGCCCCCATGTTCTGGAAGGCCACGTTGGAGCGGTCCCGGCCGTTCTGCCGCAGCCCGCACAGGTAGAC
>JAPPFQ010000210.1 GCA_028875135.1 Acidobacteriota bacterium | reverse complement strand
CAACCCAGAACCAGTTGCACCAGGGCCATGCTCCGGTCGACGGGGTCGACTTCCAGCGGGACCTGGGCCAGGTGCTCGTTCACGAAAGACGGAGCCAGCCTCCCCAGCATGTTGGGAATGAGCTGTTGCCAGATCCCCTGGACCATCCAGTAGCCGGCCGACACCCCGATGAAGAGCGATTCCGCGAAGCGGTAGAAGGGGTTGTCGTCGTAGAGAAAGCTCAGGATGGAGAGGGTCAGAAAGGCTGCGAACCAGGTGCCCAGGCCGGCCCCGCTGACCCAGAAGCCTTCCATTTGCCCCAGCGCGCTCCAGACCAGGGCAAACAGCACCACCAGCCCTACCGCACCCACCACCAAGAATCGCCTGGTCTGCTCGTTCATTGACTTACTTTTCCAGAGACTTCAGCCGTTCGCGCGACGATCCCCGTGAGGCGAAGTAGGCGATGTTCCCGACCACCAGGAACAGGATGATCACCAGGTGGGCCAGGGTCTGGGGGCCCATGCGCCGTATGGCGGCAAATCTCTCCGTATCCGTCCCGTAGGCTTCGGAGTACCCCTGGATGAGGAGGGATTCGTACTCGGCGGCCGCCTTGAGGCCGCCCATGATTCCGCTGAGCTGTCCCGGGTAGTAGGGGTAGAGCAAGGGAGCCTGAACCGCGGTAACCCCTCCCGCTACCGGCACGCCGGTGCGATCGCCCCCGAACTGGATCCACTCCTTGAGTCCGGGGAACCCCCCGCTGATGTTGAGGATGAGATCCATGTCCTTGAGGCCCTTGACGTTTTGCATCATGGGGACGTCGTCGATGGGCGTGCCTTCCACGTCCGACTGATAGAGAGTGCGAAAATCCGTCACCACCACCTGGATGACCCCCTGGCCGCCCGGCCTGAAGCCCAGCATGACATAGTCCCGGCCATACCTGTAGTCGGAGAACTCCCGCTTCAGTACCTGATCGACTGTCTTGAGCGTCTGCGCCTGACCGGTGGGCCACAGGCACATGAAGAACAGCTTCTGCTTGCGGCGGCAGAGATGTCGGACATAGCTGTCGGCCATGGGCTGGAGCTCGGGCTCGCTTTCAGGGCCGTAGTCGAATGGCAGCAGCACGTTGGAGCCGGGGGGAAGATCCTCGATACGATCGTAGATGGCCTGAACCTCCGGGGTGGCGACTTCGTCGATGGTCAGGTCGAAGGCCAGAGGGATCACCACTGCCAGCATGATGAACAGGAAGATCCAGCGCCGGTCAATCGTCTGCAGGCGTTCCATCATCGAGGGTGTTTCCGTTTGAGCCATGCGAACTTCCTAGTCGTTGTCGCTTCCCAGATACGAGCGTTCCACTCCGAGGATGAGTCGGAGCGACATGGAAATGATGCCCAGGCAGATGCCGATCATGATGGCTCGTTGACCCGCCAACTGTGGCACCACCATGATCCAGTTGACCAGGTCGGGAACGGTCAGGAGATAGAATTCTCCTCCTCCGGCCAGAACCAGATAACCATAGAGGGTGCGAGCCAGCACAAAGGCGGCAACCGCGCCGATCAATGAAAGCGGGATCCAGCGCTTGGAGCGGTATTGCTCCCATGCCAAGTAGGCCAGCAGTGCGCCGAACATCAGCTCCAGAGAGCCCGGCAATGTTTCGGTGAGCGCCGTGCCCACCAACGTCCGTCCCAGCAGGATGATCAGGGCCGCGATCAGCAGGACGGTGGCTTCCCGGTTCTTGGCCCGAAAGGCCCGATAGGAGGCCGAAGCCACGAAGAAGGCCAGCAGGGAGAAGGTGGTCGCCGAGAGGGGAAGGAAGCAGTAGTCGTAGGCGGCCTGGAACCAGCTCCCTTCGGCTTCGAGGGCGTGCTTGACTCCTGACGGTCCTCCCAGCTTGAAGAGTCCGATGGCCAGCATGGCGAAAAAGCCCGCCATGGTGACCGCGCTGTACCCCCAACCCGGCTCCGAACGCGAGATCTTGGCCAAGTGGATCTTGGCCAGGTTGCCCCCGCCCAGCACGAAGGCGAAGGCGGCCAGCACGTCGAAGGTGATGGACAGGCTCTCGTTGAGCTGGTCGAAAGGCGGGTGGGGGATGAAGGCCTCGAACAGCATGATGACCCCCACCACAAAGGTGATCAGCAGCGGTATCTGTCGTCGCATTGGCGCTTCCTAGACGAACATTTCCAGCTTGAGAAAATCCACCACCGACTGCAGGCTTTCGCTTCCCGTCCACAGCGCCACGGTGGCCGCCAGGCTCCCCAGAACGATGGCGGCCATCACGATCAGCTTGCCCACATCCTGCCCCTTGAGACTGCCCAGTTGCTTGGGGTCCCCGCTCAGATAGGCGCTGGCCGCGAAGAGCTCCTCGCCCATCAGGGTGTAGTCGCAGGCCGCCACGAAGAATGGAAGCTGAGAAGGCATGGCGGTGCCGGCGATCTGGATGGCGCCGATCCGGTTGCCGGTCTCGGCCAGCAGCAGGGACTCGGCGAAAAAGGCTCCCATGTAGAGGCAGGTGGCCGGCTCGTCCCGAAGCAGCATGCCGTTGACCCCGGCGACGTAGCCGAACTGCTCGTCGGTGAGGTAGTGGACCATGTCCTCGTTGTAGCTCTCCGGGCGGCCGGCTTCCAGGTAGGCCTGCTTCACCACCTCCCTGCCGGTGGTCATGACCAGCGAACGACTGACGGGAACGTCCAGCTTGGCGTCGTACTCGGCGATGGTGCGGGAGACGTATCCCAGCAGGGTGAGGCCGGCCAGGGTCTGGACGTTGTCCATGTCCATGATTCCCGGCACGAAGACGACCGGCCGCCCCATCTCGGTGGCGCGACCCACGGCTTCGTCGACGGCTTCCAGGCCCGCGATCTTGCGCACGAACAGTTTGCGGCCTCGGGTCGCGAGCTGGATAAAGAGGATGACAAAGAGGCAGATGGTGCCGCCGATGATGAGAATCCACAGTTTGTTCCAGTCGAACCACTGAGCTCTGGATTCTCCGGTCACGATCTCGGAGTCGGCACTGGAGTCGGCCGTTATGGCCACAACCTTGAAGGAATAACGGACTCCCCGTTCGGCGCTGGAGAAGGTCCACGCCTCCTCGCCCGGACCCACCGTTCCCAGCGACAGCCAAGGTGCTTCCGTAGCGCCCCGAGCTGCTTCGCCGGGCAGGGGAGACCGGAAGACTTCATAGGTGTGGACGCCGGGGGCGGGGGAGTCCTTCCAGCGGATCTCGATGGCGTGCCCCGAATCGTTGGGTACATCCAGCGCTTGCACCCGGGTGGGTGGCGCCGGTGCCTCCGAAGGAGCGTCCTGGGCCTCAAGCAGCGGACCCAGCGCCAGGGCGGCGTACCATAGAGGCAGCGTGCACAGCAGTTTCATCAGTCGCGACCCTCGATAATCTCGACGTTGGCCCGGGGCACGGAAACCGGCTCTTCCAGGCCCTCCAACCGCACTGAAACCACCCTGGCCCTGGACCCCGAGTCCAACTGGGTCGGCTCTGAGGGCAGGGAGGCCACCCGGCCCAGCTTTCCGAACCAGGGGTTGCGGATAATGCGGACGGTGCTTCCGACATCCATGCCCTGCTCCCCCGGCCGGTCCGGCGCCTGCGGAACCGCGCCCTGAAGGGGGATGATCACCTCCGGGCGAATGACTCCGGCTCGAATCTGGGTGGCTCCGTTGATGGAGGCCCGCTGTCCCTGGTGGCGCTTCAGCAGCCCGAAAGTGCGAGGCGCCATGTCGATTCTTCCAAATCCCTCGGTTACGATCAAGGTAACTCCGAGATTTTCATGACCGGTAATGGCCACACCCAGGTCATGGCCCAGGAATCGGCGCAGGTCCTGGTCATCGAATCCTCCCGCCACCACGCCGCGGATGCCGAGCTGCACCGCCTTTTCCAGGGCGGCTCCCGTGACCAGCGATCCTCCCACCACCACCCGGCCCTGCAGGTCTGCCGAGAGCGAATCTTCGTCCAGGACCTCCCGGGGCGAGGAGGAAACCATCGCAATCTCACCGGTGGCTTCGCCTCCGATTCCAAAGATTCCCTGGATCAGGGTGCCGCTGCTTTCGACCACCACCCCCTGGTCGGGCACCACCTCCACCGCCCGGCCTTCGATATAGGCGTCGACTTCAATGGGTTGGGGCGGTCCCCGCAGCACCACCTGTCCGGTGACTCCGGATATGCTTTCGACGGCTCCCTCCAGGGGGGCTGTCGCTCGCGAGGTGAGCAGTCCGAAGAGGGACTTGGCTTCGGCAATGACCTCTCCCCGGGCCACCCGGTCACCCTCCTTCTTGAGCATGGCCCCCGGCACGTCGCTCTGATCGACGCCCATCTTGTTGGCGACATTGACGATTTCGACCTTGCCCGGAAGGAAGGTGCGGGCCACCACCTGGTGGGGCTGGACCGGGGCTCCTTCCTCGACCACCACCTCCCCTGGGATGGGCAGAATGCGTCGCCGGCGGAGCAACTCGTATTCGGTCACCTTGAGACCGGGAGTATAGGCGTGGGCCATGGCTTCAGTGGGGGATCGCCTCCGGGGAGTAGACTCCGACTTCCTCGATCCAGGTTTTTAGAGCTCCGGTTCTCTCGGCCGGTTCGGAGGGGAGCGACAGAGGCCGCCCCCGGCTATCGACAATCAGGCCGACG
>JAPPFQ010000400.1 GCA_028875135.1 Acidobacteriota bacterium | reverse complement strand
TGGATTCCCAATCCGTGATATCGGAAGAGCCAGCGCGCATTGTAGTCGTGGAAGGGAGGGCAGACCTCGTGCGCCTGGATGTCGGTGATCTTCAGGGCTTCGCGGGCACTACCGGAGAGGGCGGCCCGCAGCCACCCGGGCACGGCCAGCCCGGCCAGACCCAGGGCGCCCGAGGCCAGGAATTCACGGCGAAACAGGAATGACATGAGCAGTTCCTCTCGGACTCGGAACTCCTGATTGCCTGCACTCAGGGACGGAAGGATTCACGGGGCGTGTCCAGGAAATGCTATCACAACTCCACGGCCCGGGCGCCAACCGGATCACCGGCCGTCGCCGGCTCGCACATGGAGAGCGTGGAGCTGAGGATGCCCCCGGCCCCGGGTCAATTTCAACCGCACCCGAAGCGGGCCGGACGCTTCCGGAAGCCGCGCGCCCCCGGGTTGCCAGCGCAAGGGGACCTCGTAACCGTCCCGCTCGATGGCCACCGACCGCCCCAGGCCAAAACCTTCCAGGGGAGACTGGCGCACTCCATCCAGCAGCTCGGCTTCCAGGCGCGCGCCCCCCGAGAGCCCGCTGACATTGACGGTGAGCCGGTGGCGGCCCCATGTCCGCCCCGGAGGCCTCAGCGGCAGCGAAGTCATCTCCCCGGACTCCCGGCCGGCATCCAGGGCCAGTCCGTAGAGGCGGTGACGGCCCACCCTGGCCAGCCCGATGCTGCCTTCGGAACTGTAGTAGACCCACCACTCGCTTCCGACCTCAAGAACACTGGAAATCCGGGGTACCCCCTGCTCCCAGGGCTGGCCGCCGGGTTCGAGCTGGATGCGGCGGGAGGTCCACAGTCCGAATCCGATATTCTCCTTCTCCTCCGGCTCGGTCGCCCAACCGGTGAACCGCATGCGATAGCCTCCCCCGTCGGGCTCGTGGTGTCCCACAAAGGCCCACCAGTAACTGTCCTCTTTCAGGACGACCGCGGCGGCATGGAGGGTGCTGTTGCGAGGAACGTCGTCGAAGGCATAGTGGCGGGCATTGTGGGGTGCGCGCACGAACCTCCGGCCGTCGGGCGAAGTGGCCACGTCCACAATGAAGCCGTGGGGGCCCTGCGTGTGCAGGAACATCAGGTAACGCCGATCCGCAGGGGCCGCTTCGTCCCGGATCACCTCCACCGGCAACTCGTACTCGTTGGAGTTGAGGCCGGGTTGGAGCGAAAAGCAGATATTGGTCTCCCGGCCCCCGAACCGCACCAGGCCCAGGTCCGGCTTGCTCCAACGAATCCCGTCGGAAGAC
This sequence comes from Acidobacteriota bacterium, assembly GCA_028875135.1. Lineage (GTDB taxonomy): Bacteria > Acidobacteriota > Terriglobia > Versatilivoradales > Versatilivoraceae > Versatilivorator. The sequence continues at coordinate 3,326 of JAPPFQ010000400.1, read as the reverse complement.
TCCGCATAGCCGGCCCTTCCCTGCTGCAACCGGTCCACGTATCCCCCATACCACATCCTGAACCGGTTGCCTTCCTTGAGCACGCCGGCCGCGCCCAGGCTGCCCGCGTCCCAGGAGCCCGTAGCTCCCGTGTCCAGCACCGGGGTGGCCGGGGTCACTTTCCAGTCGGTCCCGTTCCTGGAGAAGGCATGGTAGAGAGCGAAAGTGACCCTGCCGATGGCCTGGCTCATTTCGTTCACGCCGTTGAAATACATGCGGAACCCCTCGCCGTCCCGGATCACCTCGGCATTGAAGCCTCCTGAGCCCCGGCCCGAGGGATCGGGGACGGCGGCCTTGTCCAGGACCGGGTTGCCGGCAAAGCGGGTAAGGGGGTTCTCCACCATGCGGGTCCCCCGCAGCTCCCAGTCCAGGTCCAGCAGCACCGGGAGCGAGGTTCGGCCGGTGGCCGGAGCCCGGGTCGAGAATTCGAACCCATCGATGTCAAGCTCCTGGCCGGGGTGGCGGCTCTCCAGGAAGACATAGTCCTCCTCCCCGGGGGTTTCCGGCACCAACTGCTGCACGGAACCATGGCGTCCATTCTGTTCCCGGGCGATCTTTTCCCTCTGGGCGCCGGTGATGGGCTGCTTCAAGTCCATCAGGTAGCGCCCGTCGCAGTAGACCCGAGCCGGGCCGGCGGCATCGGGAACGATCAGGACCCAGGTGTGCCAGTCCCGGTGGTCCAACCCGCGCACCGGGGTTCGTTCCCGCCAGGGATCGGCCGCGTTCACCAGGATCTCCCAACCCCGGATTCCGAAAGAGATCCCTTGGGTGGGGCAGGCCCCCAGGCTGAAGGCCCAGTTCCCCAAGGCCCGGCTCTTCAGCCCCAGGGTAAACAGCGTGCGGCCGGCTTCCCCGGTGCAGAGCAGTTTCAGGCGCAGGTAGACCGGGCCTGTCTGCAACTTGGGAATGGACTTCCGGCAGCGCGAATAGCGGGTGTCGAGACCGGTTCGGAGGCGATGAAAGTGAGGGAAGTCCCGGTGCCCGAAGGGGTGGATTTCCGAGTCGGTCCAGATGTTTGTGAAGGACCCGCGGCCGCCGGCCGTCCCATAGCGTTGCGGTTCGGCCCCAGACCCGGAACCGCTTTCCTCCTCGACGTCCGGATCACATCCGGCGGCCAGCGCCGGCAGCACGGCGGCTGCCGCCAGGAAAGACCTGCGCCCCAAAATTGCCATGGAATCCTCCTTGCCTGAAACACCCCTGATTCGCCTCTCATGAGACGCCCCGTCGTCCGGGACGGCAGCGCGGTTAGGTGAAAAGTGATTAGTGATCAGTGGTCAGTGGCTAGTATTTTGATCGATTGGTTGAGCTTATTGCTCGGAACTCCCCTGTTTCACTCTCGTAATGATCCGCACGGCAGGGCGGGGGCGTCACTTACCTCAATCAGTCCCTTCGTATACATTCGTGTCCATTGGTGTTTCTTCCTGGTCTTTCATGGATAAAGAGCAAAGATTTTTCCGACTGTAAGCTAAACCAGGATCCGCAGGCAACCCACGCTCTGCGCCCGTTTGGAATTGACCGGTCAAGGTCCCTGTTATATATTTCAATAGTGAAATTGTAAGCAATAATCTCCAGAAAGACTTCCGATCATCTATCAATTGCGGGTATTAGGCCCCCGAGGAGATGCCATGAAGCCGTTGTTCAGCCATCTCTGTCTCGCCGCGGTTCTTGTCTTGTCAGCCCAGTCCTTGATCCCCGTCGCTTTCGGCGCGGATGAGGAGATCAGCTTCGAACGGGACATCCGGCCCATCCTGGAGCAGCATTGCCAGAGTTGCCACAGCGCCGAGGCCCATCAGAGCGGACTGGTGGTCGACACCCGGGAGGCGCTGCTGAAAGGCGGCGCACTGGATGGACCGGCGGTGATCGCCGGCAACAGCGCCGCCAGTCCCTTGGTGTCTAGACTCAAGGGCGACAGCAAGCCCGCAATGCCGATGAGCGGCACTCGGCTGACGAACGAAGAGATCAGCCTGATCGCCGCCTGGATCGACCGGTTGAAGCCGGACGCGGCGGCGGCGGACCGAGCCAAGGGTGACTCCAGGAGTTGGCCCTGGACCCGATTGACCCCGCCCGAGGTCCCAACGGTAAAGCGACAGCAGTGGATCCACAATCCGATTGACGCCTTCATCCTGGCCGCCCTGGAGGAAAAGGGCATGGAGCCGGCCCCACCGGCCTCCCGGCGCGCCTTGCTGAGACGAATCTACTTCGGACTGGCCGGTCTGCCGCCCTCTCCCGAGGCCATGGCCGCCTTTGTCGAAGACTCCTCGGAGGACGCCTACCACGCCGCCATCGAGAAGCTGCTGGAAAACCCTGCCTACGGAGAGCGTTGGGCACGGCATTGGCTGGACCTGGTGCGCTATTCGGACACCGTGGGCGAGTCCGTCGACTACCCCCGGCCCCACATGTGGCGCTACCGGGACTACGTGGTCCGCGCCTTCAACCGCGACATGCCCTACGATCGCTTCATCCGGCAGCAGCTCGCCGGAGACGCCTACAGAAACTATGGGGCGGAAGGCAAGATCGCCACCGGGTTCCTGCACCAGTGGGTGTTCGTGCAGCGAGTGGATTCTCCCCAAACCCGGCGGGACTACCTCAACGACGTGGTCGGGACCACCGGATCGGTGTTCCTGGGAATGACCCTGGGCTGCGCCCGCTGCCACGACCACAAGTACGATCCCATTCCCACAAAAGACTACTACCGAATGGAGGCCTTTTTTGCTCCGCTGACGGTCGGCCCTGAAGCCGTGCCCTTCACCCCCTACGAGCTTCCGCAACTTGAGCCCGGGCGCTGGAAGAAAAAGGCCGAGGACTGGAAGGACCTGCTGGACCGGCGCAAGGAGGAAGGCGGCAAGTTCAAGGCCGAGCTGGCGGCGCGGGTGGCTCCCCACTACCAGCTCATGGCGCCCCAGGATCTCAAGGACTGGGTGGTCTCCGATCTGAAGCGCACCCCCTTCCCCAAGAGATCCCTCTATACCAGGGAGGACGTGGAGCGGCTGCGGCTGATTTCACGACAGGGCCAGCGTTTCGCCAACGTCAACAGCCCCGACTACTACAAGGCCATGGCCTTTGTGGCCTCGCAGGGCTTCCGCGCCCACACCGCCGGCCCCCCGACCACCTACGTGCTGAAAGGGGGCAACTACAAGCTTCGGGGCGAGGCCGTGGAACCGGGAGTCCTGAGCGCCGTCACCGGCCATTCCCGGCCGGTGGACTACAAGGGTCTGGACATTAGTTATTCACGAGGAAGCTACCGCAAGCTGCTGGCCGAATGGATAGCCAGCCCCGACAACCCCCAG
>JAPPFQ010000627.1 GCA_028875135.1 Acidobacteriota bacterium | reverse complement strand
CCTGCCCGGCTGCTCCCTTGCCCAGGTTGTCGATGGTGGACACGATGATGAGATCCAGGTCTTGCTGACGCCAGCCAATGTCGCAGAAATTGGTGTGAGCCACGTGCTTCACCTCCGGGAACTCACCCTCGGGGTAAAGGCGAATGAGGGGTTCCCGGGCGTAGGCTTGCGTCAGGCAGGCGCTGACCTCCGCGGGCGAAGTCGAGCTTGCGATCTTCACGTAGATGGTCGAGAGGATGCCTCGGTTGATGGGCAGCAGATGCGCCGTGAAAATGAGACGCTGGTGGCCCAGTTCCTGCCAGATTTCGGGCGAGTGGCGGTGGCGCCAGACGTTGTATGCCTTGAAGCTTTCGGTAACTTCCGAAAAGTGCGTGTTCGAGGACGGTGTCTTTCCCGCTCCGCTCACCCCCGACTTGGAGTCGCAAACGATCCGGCTTTGGGGATCCAGCATGCCGGCCTGCTGCAGGGGAATCAGGGGGAGCAGCGCGGATGTGGGATAGCAGCCGGGATTGGCCAGGAGTCGAGCCTTCCGAATCTCCGGGCGCAGCACCTCTGTCAGTCCATAGACGGCCTCCGACAGGTGTTGCGCAAACCGGTGTTCGAAACCGTACCAGCGCGGGTAGAGACCGGCTTCTCTCAGTCGAAAAGCCCCGCTCAGATCGATCAGGCGCAGTTGCCTCTTGAGCAGTTGGGGAGCCAGGTCGTGGGCGGTCTGGTTGGGGGTAGCCAGGAACACCAGGGAGATCTCTCGTTGCTGGAGAAGGTCATAGTCCAGTGGCTCGATCTTCAGGTCGCAGCGGTGGCGGAACTGCCTCAACTCGTCACTGTAGAGCCGGGTCCCGCTACGCTCGCGGTTGGCGGTCATCAAGGTGGTCAGCTCCACCTCCGGATGGGACAGAAGCAATCGGACGATCTCCGAGCCCGAGTATCCGCTGGCTCCAATGATGGCTACCTTTGGGATCGCCACTGCAACGCACCTCGATGGCTTCCGAACGTCTCCGTCAAGATCGACGCGAGCCGCCCGGCCGCGCCAGAAAGCGATAGGGTAACATCTCCCGCGCCCTCCCCCAAATTTCACCGCAGGGCGTTCCCCGTCCTCCCATTTGAAACAAAAGAAAAAAAGAGTTATCCACGAAGTGACACGAAGGATCAGGAAGGGCCACCAAGCGGGACAGCTCTGCCGCATCGGCAGGGCTGCGACCTGGCAAACCGGCCCGCGCCCCCAAGTGGGCCTTCTCCCATGATCCTCGTTGGCTGGAAACCGGTTCAAAGTCAGGCATGAGCAGATGGTTTATTCACATCGATGCACAGGATGCACAGGATTTTTTAAGCATTAGCTTCCAAATGCCGGGAATCCGCACAATCGCACCGGATCATCGCCTGAGCCGCCTTCTCGTGCAGGAAGCTCTCGTCCTGTTAATCCTGTGCATCCTGTGCATCGATGTTCAATCATCTTGTTCCCGACAGTCCATGCACTTCTCTTGTTTCACCCTCGTATGATCCGCCCGGCAGGACGGGCGCGCGGATGAAACCGTACGGGCCGCGTAAGGATCGCAAGCCGTTGTAGATGGCGAAGAGGGAACTATCTCTTGGAAGTCGGCGGGTCGGTTTGGCGCTGGAGGGATTCTTTCCGAAACAGATCGGATTCGAATGCGGGATCGAATTCGATGGACTGCACCGTCCACTGGAGCTGGGAGTCTCGTTGGGGACTGCTGATTCGGGCCTGGGTCACCATGGGCGTACCCTCGACAATCCTGGTTTCGGTCGCCACGATCTTTCTAGCCAACCGGTTGGTCCGGTCGTACAGCTCCCACTGGACCATGGTCATCGTGTCGGCGCTCAATGCAAGGATGGTTCGGGGGAAATCACTCTTTCCGGTGAATTCTGGCTTGAGCCGGTTCTCCACCAGGTGGCAAGGGACGCCTCTGACTTCCCGGCTGCCCAGGAAGTCGTGGGTGTACTTGGCCAACTCCCCGCCAATCAGCTCCTGGACCGAGATTCGAAGGCTCTTGTACTTGTAGTGGCGGGCGCCGGAAATACGAACCTTCTTTCTGAGCGCGCTTTGGGGGCGATAGGCCACGAAGTCGGAGGAACCGTCGGGTCGTTCGTGGACCAGGAGGAGCTTTCCCTGTTCGGACTCTGGCGCCTCCATGCGAATGAAGTGGGAGGTCAGCTTGGCCTGAACCCGTCTCATCCAGGTGAAGGCCAGAACGATGGGCGGTTGGCTGCCCTTGACGTGCTTCACCTGGACGGTCACACGCTTGTTCTTGCGGGCGGCCTGCTCCAGGTAGGCGGCGATCAGCTCGTCGCCACGCTCGTCTCCCAGCGCCGGGGATGCCACCGCCAGGCTAATGCAGAGGATCAGCAGCCGCTGGGGCTTCATTGGGATTCCCTTGGGGAGATCGGGACCGGACCCTCCGGAGCCCGAGCACCCCCGTGCACAACCAGGAGAAGAGTGGGCAGGAGCAACAGGTTCGTCACTAGATTGAACCCCATTACGAAGGCCGAAAGCAAGCCGAACTGGGACACGGGTGCAAAACGCGACAACCCGAAAACCAGAAATCCCAGCACCACCACGGCCGCGGCCGCCGTCATGGGACCTCCGGCTCTGGTAAGACTCTCGCGAGCGGCGGCCCGGGGGAACAGGCCTTCCCTTCGGCAGCGTTGGAACCGGACCAGGTACTGGATGCAGTTGTCGACGCCGATCCCGATGGCAATGGCGGCAATGACGCTGGTGTTGACGTTCAGCGAAAGGCCGCTCCAGCCCAGCAGGCCGAAGAACATCAGGACGGGCAGGCCGGCCGGTATCATGCACATCAGGCCCACCTTGAACGATCGGCAGAGGAAGATCAGGATGGTGAAGATGAAGGTCACCGACAGCAGCAGGCTCTTGACTTGTTCCCTCGCCAGTTGGTCCGAGGTCAGGTTCATCAGCACCAGAGTGCCGGTGGTCTGCAGTTGCACGGTCGGGGGGAGCAACGGGGTGGCCACTTGCGCCACCTGGTCAGTGAGGGCTTTCAACCGGGTGGATTCGAACAGGGAAGACCGGACCAGAATTCGTAGCGCGGTGTGGTCCTCGGACAGAAAATCGCGGCTCAATTCCCGAGGATCGGATTCGATCAGCTCCACCATTTCTTCCAGGACGTCCTGACTGCCGGGAAGACGGAAGAAGCCCGGCTGGTTCTGGTTAAAAGCCTGATTCAGCAGTTTCATGCTGTCGACGATGGAGAGGCTTCGATCGACGCCGGGCAAATCCTGCAATTTCTGTTGGAGCCGATCCACGGCGCCCAGGGTAGCTGCGTCGGTCAGAGGTGACTGGTCCCGGCTCTCGATCACAATGGAAAAGCCGGACAGCCCGGAAAGATGCTCCTCGAAGGTCCTGGTGGCCTGCACCACCGGGGCCGATTCCCGAAAGTGTCCCAGGTAGTCGGTGCGAACGTTGACCTGAAAGGCTCCCGCCAGTCCCAGGACGGCGCAAAGACTCGCGGTCGAATAGATCCAGCCCCGGTGTTTGAGATTGAAATGGCCCAACTTTTGGAAAAAGGTGTGTCGATGGCTGCGCTCGTGTCCGGAGATGCGGCGCCTGGGGGGCACGCGCAGGGTGACCAGGATTGCCGGAATCAGGTGCATGCAAAAGAGATAGCTCAGGAATACACCCAGGACGGCGAAGAGCCCCAGATCGCGGATGGCCGGAATGCGATTGAAGATGAGGGCGGCGAAGCCGGCCATGGTAGTGAAAGCCGAAGTGGCAATCGGCCGGTGGGCACGCTGAAGGCTCTCGGCCAGCACTTCCCGATATTGCTGCCGTGAGAGCCCTCCCTGCTGGTCGTCGGAGATCCGGTCGTAGGCCTGGAGCAGGCACTGGTAGTAGTGGGTGAGGAGGTGAATGGTATAGGCGCTGCCGTTGGCGATCAGCAGCGAGGGCAGCACCAGCGTGGTGGGTTTCAGCGGGAACCGACCCAGCACCATGGCTGCCAGGGTGCACACCAGGGTCAGTCCGATCGCCAGCAGCGGCAGGGCAACGCCCCGGCGGGAGTGAAAGTTGAGGATCAGAATCACCATCACCAGGACCACGGTGATGGGAGTGAACACCCAGAGGTCCCGGATCATGTTCCGCATTCCGGCAGTTTCCATTTCCGGCACCCCGCCAAAGAAGAGGTTTCCCCGGCGGGCCAGGGGGGCTGCTGCCTCCCGTATTCCGGCCACCAGGCGGAATATCTGGTCTTCGCCCCGGGAGGATCGTTCCTCCAGGAAAACCAGCAGGGAAGTGGTCCTCAGATCGGACGAGATCAACTCCTTTTCGTACAAGGGGTTGTCGCGAAGGCGCGCCCTCAGTCCCTGCAGGTCAGGCTGCTCCAGGGACTCAGGAATCAGGGGAGAAATTTCAACGGCGCCGTCTCTCTCCAGAATGTCGAGCGTGTTGGTGAGACTCAGCACCCGCCTCACGCCGGGAATCGCCTCGATGTCCCGGGTGACTTGCCGAATGGAAGCGAGGGTGTCCGGCTGGAGCAGGTTGTCCGCCGTGAGACCGATCAGCAGGACTTCGTCATTGCCGAAAAGCCGGCGGGTCTTCTGGTGGACGAGGTTGGCAGGGGAGTCGGAGAGAATCAGGG
>JAPPFQ010000064.1 GCA_028875135.1 Acidobacteriota bacterium | reverse complement strand
GGACAGAAGCGCGCAACAGACCCCGGCCACCAGAAGCATCCTGCTCCATGCGGTCCTTCGAGTCAGATACTGAAAGCCGGCCACGACGACGGCAGTCATGAGCGGGACCAGCGTATTACCCATCAAGCTTGAGGACCGCCACCAGCCAGGCAAAGAAAGAGAGTGAGAAGACATGAGCTCTCTCAACGGGAGAAAGCTGGGGAGCGTACCCGACCAAACCGGCCTGCAGGATGACCAGGCCCAACCACAGGACCCAGTAGTGGCGCAGATAGCGAAGATCCCAAGCTGCCAGGTGCAGCGCCAGGCCCATTCCGCCCTCCCGGTCCCCCCGGCCATCCGGCCGAGGGGTCGGGCCCTACCACCCGATGCCCCACTCCCCCGCCCCGACTGTTTCCTGGCGCGGGGCGCTGCCGGAACCCCCGGGGCTCAAGGGGATGCGCTCCAAAACAAAGTCCTCGAGGCGGATTGTCTTGGAGAATACACCCCGGTGGGTGGTCTCGACCCGTACCAGCTCGGCTCCCTCCAACCAGTTCTCAGGTAGTGGCGGACTGCCTTCAGGGAGCAGGAAATCAAATGATCGCCGACCGACCCGCAGCATGGACAGGATACCCGACCAGGGGTGGGGGCTGGCCAATTCGGTAGGCAAGAAAAAGTTCCGTCTTCCCAGGAGCGCCTCCCGTCGCGAAGGGTGGACCAACAGGTAACGCACGGTCATCCCTGTATCCAGGGTGAGCCGATGTTCGGACTCGCTGAGCAGGATGCTGAATCCCTGATCGGTTGGGCGGTATATGGGATTGGTGACCGCCAGGATGCGCCCGTGATCGGAGCCTCGCTCATATCCGAATCCCGATTCCAGCCGCATGGTGTTCATGCGGTTTTGTTGCACCACGAATTCCACCTGGGCCTCGTAGACCGTGGAGGCGCCCGCATGGCGGTCGTAGTGTTCCCCACGGATCGCAAGCAATTCCAACGGAAGTTGCCAGGATGGAGCGTTCAGGTTGAGGAACTTCACCCCGCCCAGCAATCCTGCCAGCAGTTCCCCCCGTTGCTCGTCCAAATGCTCCTCGAAGTATGACCGGTATCGTGGAGACAGATGCGTGTACAAATGAGGACTCCGGCCACGATGGCGGGCCAGGCCTTTTCCGGATGACGAGATTTGCTCCGCCGAGATGTCCGCGGGGATGGCGCTCATCCCCGCGGGCAAAGAGTCCGCGGCAAGGTCTCCCCTGAGAATCAGCCAATCGTCGCCTTGGCGGTTTACCTGTCGATAAAGCCTGAGGCTGCCGACCTCGACCCGCGCCGCGACCTCTTCCGGGTCCAGGATGGCTTGGGCCACGGGAGCTTCCGTCGGCCAAAAATCCCAGGGCCAGAGAATCGTGAAGAGAAACAGCGCGGGGAGAACAGGAGAGGCCAGGATCAGACTTCGCCTTGTCTGGCGCGTCAGGTACTGATGGCAAGCCACCGTCAGGGCTATCGCCAGTAGGAACAGGGAAAATCCGATGGCGGCCGAATCTTCAAGGGATCTGTTCCAACCCGTTCGGAGGAGGGGCAGGCGAAGTGCGTACTGCACGATTGCCAATCCGACGGCCGCCACAATTCCTGCAAACAACATGCGGGGCAGGTTGGGGGTCAAGCACGCCAGCGTCGTGAGAAGGCCGAGGACCAGTAACTGGAGCACCACAATTTGTGGAACCGAGCGGAAGGCGTCGTAGAGGGTCACTCCGTTAAACAGGAGCGTCAGGAATTGTGCTGCCACGGTCGGAAGGATCACCGCCAGCAGCAGGAAGAGCGACTTTCCGGCCAGCAGGCGGGCCCCGGAAACGGGACGGCTTAGCCAGAAGGCGGTGCTGCCGACAGTGGAGTCCCTCTGTATCAGTTGCGATACGATCAGGACCAGCAAGCCGAAATCGAGAGCCGCCAGCAGCCAGGCCAATCCGCCGAGGAAGACCCCCGACATCATTTCGATGGCAGGCGGAGAGCCGGGAATCCGTCCGAAAACCGAGATCAGCACCACCTGCAGGATCGACAGGCCCCACCACCCGAACAGAGGGAGCAACAGGCGCAGATCCCGAAAATCCTTGCTGACGATGTGAAGGGTCGGTCTCATTCCCACTATCGCTCCCGTTGGAACCGCAGCCGTATCCCCGAATCAGCCGTCGTCTGCGGGCGGCGCTTCCTCCCAGGGGGGATTGGCGATTCGATCCATCACCAGGTCCTCCAAGCGGATCGACTTGGAAATCCAACTCACATCGCGGCTCGCGACCCGGACCAGCTCGGCTCCGTGAATCCAACCCGGATCGATGGGAGGGCTATCCCGGGATGGAAAAAAAGAGAGCTGCAGCCGCCTGACCCTCAGCATGGGGAGGGCAAAGGACAGCAAGGGCGGCATCGACAGGGAGTCTTCCAGGTCCCATCCCGCCAGCGCCTGCCCCCGGGACCGGTTGAGCAGGAGATAGGTGCTCTGCCTGCGGCCGTCCTGCGGGAGGCGATGGCTGACCTCACTGAGGCGGACGATCCAGCGGCCGCGATCGAATGTGCCTACCGAGAGGATCGCCGTCCGGTCCACCCCCCCCTCGAAGCCGGACCCTTCCTCCAACTGAATGACAGTGACGGAATGCCTCCGGATCAGGAAGTCAACCCGGGCGGTCAAGTCTACCCCTCCCGACCGGTGACGGTCATAGAGATCCTTGCCGAAGGCGAACAGCTCCGGATGGCCCGGCCGGAAGGGAGTGTCGTCATAGGGAGTGACGCTATTGAGGAAGACCACCCCCTTCAGGGTCTGCCCGAGCAGGCTGGACATCTCACTGCCCAACCCCGCTTGTCCCCTTCGTTCAGGGAAACCGTAGAAATGGCCGCTCTGACTGACATGGCTGACCAGAGTCTCCCCGGAGGGCGAGAGCAACTTGGCGGAAACCTGCATCGGCAAGGCGGCAAGATCGGGCGGCAGAGGGGCCAGCCCAATGCTCCCCTTGAGCAGCACTCTCTTGCCTCCCCTCAGGCCAAAGGCAGACAAGGGATCCCGTCCGAAGCTCAACATCAGGCTCCCTTCTTCCACCCGAGCCTCGATCCTTTCGGGGTCCGGAATTGCCTTGTCGAGCCTTTCGCGCACCGGCAACGCCGCTCCCGATCCCTGGCTCCAATACCCCAAGGACAGGAGAGCGCCACAGACGGCTGCCGAGACGCCCGCCCCCAGAAGAACCCTGCTCCAGGTCGTCCTGCGAGTCAGATACTGGAAGCCGACCAGGGCCCCGGCAGTCAGGAGCAGCACCGTCGCATTTACCACGAAATAGCTGCTGAAGCTGGGAGGCGGAATGGGCTGCGCCACCGCAACGCCATCGCCGGGCGGGATCTCTCCCCCCAACAGCCAGAACCATGTTGCCCCCATCGAAAAAAAGACCCACAGCAACGGCACACCGAATAGTGCCAGGCCGCCCGCCAGGATCATTCCGGCCAGGCTGGTGGTCACAGTCGCCAGCATCATGAGGACAGCCAGCGCCAGCACCGTCAGCAAGAGGATCTGCGAAACCGATCGAAAGGTGTCGTAGGGAGTGACTCCACATACGAACAGGAGGCCCACCTCCACCAGGAGCGTGGGCAGGACGACGGCAACGAGCAGAACGAGGGACTTGCCAGATAGCAGGCGGGCTCTCGACAGCGGTCGGCTCAACCAGAAGGCGGTGCTTCCAACGGTTGGGTCCTTGTGCACCAGTCGGGCAACCAACACGGCCAGCAGGCAGATCTTGAGGACTGCCACCAGCCACGCCAGGGGAGACAGAAAGAAGTCAGGTTGTGGCTGAGGGAGAGGAAGATGGGGCGCGTACCCGACCAGAACCGCCTGCAGGACCACCAGGCCCAGCCACAGGCCCAGATAAGGGCGCAGATAGCGAAGATCCCAGGCCACCAGGTGCAGTGTCAGGTTCATGGCTGCTCCCTGCTCCCGCCGATCAGGCGATGCTTCCGACTCAGTCGGGGAAGAATGGCGCCCGACGAGCGGACATCACCATCCGCCGTCAATATTCGGCCGGACTCCGCGGCGGTCCCATCAGTCATCCAACCCAAGAGGCGGCGCCGGTGGAAGTGGACCGAGTTGATCCAACACCAGGTCCTCCATTCGGATCGACTTGGAGAATTGGCCCAAGCTGCTGGTTTCCAGGCGGATCAGCGTGGCTCCATCGAGCCAGTCGGCATCCATCTCGAGACCATCACGAGGAGGACGAAAATCGAGTTTCGAACACCGCACCTCGAGCATGGGGAAGTAACCCCACAACAGAGGCGGACTGTAAAGAGTGAAGTTGGTGATCGAGCCCCGCAGGGCTTGTCCCCGTGATCGGTTTACCAGCAGATACCGAGTCTCCGTCTCGGCCTCCCCTTTCAGTCGGTGGCTGGTCTCAGTCAGGTAGATGGTCAAGGAGCCCTCACCGGCTCGGCCAACCGAATGTATTTCGGTACGGCCCGAGCCTCTTTCGAGGCGAGTTCCTCTTGTCGGTTGCAACTCAGCGACTTCGGGCCGCTGGACAAGAAACTCGACCTCCGCCGAATAGGCCAGCGGTACGCCCCTAAAGCGCACATAGGCACTTTCATCGAACTCGAACAGCCAGGGGACGTCTCCCGTAAGCCGTG
>JAPPFQ010000394.1 GCA_028875135.1 Acidobacteriota bacterium | reverse complement strand
GCCTCAAAAAGTGTCGCAGGGTCCGAACCTGGCTGACTTCGGGCAGTGCGGCCGGCGTCCTTCTCCTGAGATTGTCAGGAATCCTGGAAACCCCGTCTCCGATCTCGGCCTCTATCTCCCTTTCAACCCTGGGGACGAGGATTCCTCTTTCGCCCGGGACGCTCATCTCGCAGATGATCTCCTCATCCCACCGTGCCTGGTGGAACTTCCGCAACAGCGTGGTCTTGTTTCTGCCCATTGAATCGTCTCCCCGAGCAACCGGTCGGTTCGGCTCAACCTTGCCCTGCAACCGCCTGCAGGGCCGCGACCAGCCGGTCGATGTCCTCCTTCGTCATGATTTCGGTCACGCAGTAGAGGGCGCTCTGCCCCAATTCCGGGAATTCCCGGGACAGGTCCTTGCCGCCGATGATGCGGTGCTCCAGCAGGGACTTGTTGATGTGCTCCACGCTTTGCCCGGTGTCTCCAAAACTCACCACGAATTCTTTGAAGAAGGGTGTGGGAAACAAGATCTCGACACCTCTGATACTGCCGATGCGCTTTGCGGCATACTGGGCTCTCTGCATGATGACCTGACCCAGCTCCTGCATCCCCCTGGGGCCCAACAGAGCCAGGTAGACTCCGGCGGTGATGGCCCATAACCCGGTGGTGGTGCCGGTATACTCCTTGCCCTTCTCCCGGGAACCGTAGGAGGTCCGTTCGAAAAGCACCTCGCCGAAGCCGTATTCCCCTTCGTTGACGGTCTCGGTGAGACCGAACATCAGGTCCTTGAATTCGGCGACATACCTCATGTCGTCATGGGTAGCGATAAAGCCTCCCTGCCCGCCGCCGCAGAGCAGATGCATGCCCAGGGGATGGAAATCCCCGCAGGCGAAGGTGGCCCCGTAATTTGCGGGAGGGGCCATCACACCCAGAGAAACAGGATCCGTGTAGACCACCAGCTCAGCGCCGCGGGCCTTTACCATGCGGCCGATCTCCTCGGCCCGGGTCTCGATCACGCCCAGGTAGCCGGGGTTTTCGATCGCCACTGCCGCCGTACGGTCCGACAGCTTGGATCTCAGGTCGCCGATATCCACCTGGCCGGTCGCCGGGTCCAACTCGATGAGACCCACTTCGAGTGCGGAGTCCCCGCCTCCCTTGAGATAGTTCCGGATGACGGACAGAGCCTCCTCCCCCATCGATTTGGGCAGCAGAACCCGAGGGCGCCCGGTGATGCGGGAGGCCATGCGCAGAGAGGTGGCGGCTGCCTGAGGTCCGTCATACAGGGGACAGCTCAGGACATCCATCTCCAGCAGGTCTCCCATCAGGCTGGCGTACTCGAAGAACGCCTGCCACTTGCCGTGATCGGCATAGGACTCCCCCACGTAAGCCGTGAGGAACTCGGCGCGGTTGTTGATCTCATCGCACACCGCCGGAACGTAGTGCCGGGCACAGCCGGCACCCAGGAAGCTGAGGTACTCCGAACAGTTCCGGTTCTTGCGCAGCAACTGTTCCACGTGCCTCTTGAGCGAAGCTTCGTCCAGAATGGGTTCGGGCAGATTCAGGGGTCCCTTGAATCGCAAGTGGCTCGGGATCTCGGCATACAGCTCCTCGATACCGGCTGCGCCGATCTCCTCCAGCATCCGCGCCTTGATCTCGGGGACCGAGTTGGGAATATAGGGATAAACGATGGGATCGTTGCCCATTGCAGCTCCTCCGGCCGGGGCCGGCCGCAAAAAGGCGGACAGCGCCGGCAGTTCTACCCACTCACTCCACACCAATCCATGGCCAGCAAGGCATAAGCCTTGGTGGCCACCATCAGCTCGTTGATCTCGACGTACTCGTCGGCAGCGTGGGCCACCAGGATGCTGCCGGGTCCGTAGACAATGCTTGGAATCGCCTGCCGGTTGAGAAAGGCGGCATCGCACACCGCGTAGAAACCGGCGAACCTGGCCGGCACGTCGAATCGCGATCCCTGCGCGGCTTCCCCGTGGGCGGCGGCCATGGCTTGACAGATGGCATGGCCGGGATCCACCGAATAGGCGGGCCAGTTGACCTTCCATTCCACCTTGGGAGGATGGTGCCGGAGCCACTCGTCCAACCGGCAGGCATGGTGGAGATAGTTTTCGAACTCCTGCCGGACCGCCTCGGGAGAATCCTCGGGGTGATACCACAGGCAATATTCGATCGTGCAGAAATCCGAGATGAAGAAGGGCACCTGAACGCCGTGAGGGGCGCCGGTAATGACGCCCGGCAGCATGGTGAAGTGGCCGGGCTTGAAGAGTGGATGTTTCTTGGTCAGCCCCCATTCGTCTTCCAGCTTGCGGATCATGTTGACCAGGTAAACTCCCTTGTCGATGGCATTGACAGCCACCTCGGCTCCCAGGCCGCCGGCCCGAAACGTCTCTCCGCGGGTGGAGGCGTGGCTGGCCTTCCCTTCGACGGTTACGCTGACCCACCACAAGCCCGGAGAGACCGGCACCACTGCCAGGGGGTAGGGCGGCGCCGAAGGTTCCGAGACCACGGCGGCGTCGGCCCGATAGCCCCGCTTGGGCAGATCGCCGGCGCCGATGGTGGCGCTGTCCATATTCTCCTCGCCCGCGGTGGCGGAGAGAGTCAGGTCCCCCTTGAGCCTGAGACCCACCGACTGGATCGCCTTGATCGCCATCGTCTGGGAGACCAGCGGCCCCTTCATGTCGCAGGAGCCCCGGCCGTAGATTCGGCCTCCCTCGACCTTGCCGCTCAGGGGATCTCCGGACTTCCAGGTCTCGGGCAGCCCGGTGGGAACCGTATCGATATGTCCATTGAAGAGCAGCGACTTGCCCCCGCCGGTTCCCCTCCAGACACCGGCCAGATTGGCCCGTTTCGGCTCTACCTCCCAAAGGTCGACTTCCACTCCGAGCTGCCGGTAGTGTCCGGCCAGGTATTGATTGGCTCTGGTTTCGCCCCCGACTTCCGCCTCGTAGTCGGTCCCGGGATAACCCGGATTGATACTGCGAATCCGGACCAGCTCGCTGACGGCTGTCACGATTTCCTCCTGCATGCCGTCAATGACGTCCAGAACGCGGCTCTTTTCAGCCTTGGTAGCCACTCCGTCCTCCTGTTTCAGGGAATCCCGACAGTAGGCGCTAGTCTATCACCGTTTGCCGCTGTTGCACGATGATCCTGCCACCGGCAGCAATGAGGACCGGCCTGCTCCCCCCGGACATCAATGCGGACCAGGCAGCGGCTCGTCCAGGGGCCGGAGCCGGTGCAGGTCAAGGGGATCGCTTGTCTATTTCAAAAGAGGATCGCACCACTGGAGAGGTCATCTAAGAGGCTTGTCAAGGCGAACCATTGTAGCTACAATAGAGCTACACATAGGAGGTATCCAGATGAGTACCGATACTGTCGTTCGCGCTCGAATCGATAGCGGCACAAAAACACAAGCTGCGGAAGCGTTGCAAGCCATGGGCTTGTCGGTTTCCGATGCCATTCGTCTGCTGTTGCTGCGAGTGGCGGAGGAAAAGCGACTGCCATTTACCGTCCAGGTGCCGAATGCCACCACGGTCAAGGCCATGAAGGAACTGGACGTGGGCAAGGGAAAACGTTTCGGTAGCGCCGAGGAGCTGTTCGAGGATCTCGACGTCTGACATGCTGACTCCAGTTCGATCGACGCAGTTCAAACGCGACGTTGGAAGAGCCGGCAAGCGAGGCAAAGATCTCACCAGGCTGCGCGTATTGCTGGCGTCTTTGATCCAGCAGGAACGCTTATCCGATCACTATCTCGATCATCCACTAAGGGGAACTTGGAAAGGTTATCGGGAGGCTCATATCGAGCCGGACCGGCTCTTGATTTACCGCGTCGGAGGAGACGAACTGCACTTGGTCCGTACCGGTTCCCATGCTGACCTCTTCAAGGAGTAACCCTCCTCTCCTGGAGCGGATGCAGCGGGTCTGCGACCTAGGCGTCAAGCGCAATTCCAACGGGCATCAGCAGAGTTGGACCGGCTTCAGGCTGCGCACCGACACGATCGGCGAAGTCCCCCGAACTCCTCGGCCAGAGGTATTTGGTGGAAACCGGCAGGCGGGAGAACTGCCAACTGCCGGAAAGCCCCAAGGAATTCGAGATGAGACCTCCAGAAGGACTGTTGACCAGCCTTGCTCCCGGCTCCAGGATTCTATTCATCCGGCTTCGCTCCCTGGGCGACACCGTTCTGTCCACCCCGCTCTACGCCGCCCTCAAGGCCTGGAGGCCGGACCTGCGGCTCTCGGTTCTGGTGGAAGAACCCTTTGACGAAGCCCTGTATCGCAATCCCGATCTGGAATCGGTGTTTTCGCTGCAGGTCCACAGGATCAAGCAACGGTCCACCACCATGGCTCGCTGGCGGACGCTGCGGCGAATCCGGCGAAAGCGCTTCGACTGCTGCATCAATCTTCACGGCGGCGCCACCAGTGCATGGCTCACCGGGATGAGCGGGGCTCCCTATCGTATCGGCCTGCACGGCTATCGCAATTCGTTCTGCTACAACGTTTGGACAAAGCTGCCGTCGCCGCCCCCCGGGGTCCGGTGGCACTCGGCCAGGTTTCAATTGGAGTGGCTCTATCGATTGGGCCTGCGGAAGGGTCCCGATCCTCCGGCTCGCCTCTTCCCCGACCCGGGCCTC